>CAYVVR010000007.1:0-19257 GCA_964454655.1 uncultured Planctomycetaceae bacterium
CGGCGAAAGAAGCCTGCGGTTGGGGGTGTTGAAAGACGGACGCTGTGCGCGAAAGTGACCGCGGCATGCGCGGCGCGCGCGAAGCGCGCACGACGAAGCAGGCGACGGGGCTCAAGTCGACGCGCGGCGAAACGCCGGTTCGGCGTCGATCACCCGGCCTCGCGGCGACGGAAGGGTTTTTCGCCGGGCGTTTCGGCGGGGTTCACCACGCGGAAATGCGGGGCGGGAACGACCGCCGGACGCGGCAACGCGTGCGGACCGGCCAGGCCGTCTTCCTTCTCGTCCCAGCGATGGTTCGCCAACGATTCGAGTATCTCATGGGCCAGCGACAACGCCGCGGCACCGTCGCGCCCCGTCACCAGCGGCCGGCGAGGCGTGCGGATACTATCGACGAAATCCCGCAACTCGCGCCGAATCGCATCGGCCGGCTCGGTGGTGATCCGCGTTCGCGGCAAATGCTCGGCGTAGAGGTTTTCTTTGTAGTATTCGATTTCGTCGGGGGCCAAGTTTCGGACGTCGAGTCGGCGTGCCAACAGCGTTTCGCTCGGCTCGACGACTTCGGCGTTTCGGGCGGCGAAATCGATCTTCGCCCACGAACGGGGCGTCCAAATCGACATCGCCCGCACCGGCTCGTAGGCGACCCGCGACGCCTTCAGCACCGCCGTACATCCCGACTCGAACCGGATCACGGCGTGGGCGACGTCTTCTTCCCCTCCGAGGACGGAGACACCCAACGCGTCGACCTGCACGGGCCGACTGCGGACCAGCGACAACACCAGGTCGATATCGTGGATCATCAAGTCGAGGACGACGCCGACGTCCATCGAGCGGAACGTGAACGGTCCGCACCGCGAGGCCTCGATGAACTTGGGCGAATCGACATACGGCAAGACCGCTTGGAAGGCCGGATTGAAACGTTCGACGTGACCGACTTGAAGCACCAGGCCGTTTTCGTCGGCCAGCGAGACCAGCTCTTCGGCTTGTTCGCCGGTGACGGTGATCGGTTTTTCGACGAACACGTGAATTCCGGCTTCGAGGAACGGCCGGGCAAGCGCGTGATGCGCCGACGTCGACGCCGCAATCACGACGGCATCGACCTTGCCGATCAATGCGAGCGGTTCGGAGAGGGCGGTCGTACCGCACTCGGCGGCCAGTCGTTCGGCCCGTTCGGATACGGGATCGACGACGGCGACCAACTCGACGTCCTTCATGGCGGCCAGCTTCTGCGAGTGGAAGCCGCCCAGGCGTCCGCATCCGACTACTCCGATTCGCAGTTTTCTCACGGTTCGTACCTCCGGTGGAATCCGCGTTTGCTCGCGGCGAGCGTCGTTCTTTACGCGTCGTTTCTTTACGCGGCGTTTTCGCGGACGAATCGCCCGTCACGTTCGCGCCCGTGGCGTCCGCTTTGCTGGCGACGGATGAATTCGACCAGCGCCCGCACCTCGGGCGTGAAATGATTGTGTTGTTTCAACAAGCGTTCGGCTTCGTCCAGCCGTTTTCGTTCCTGGTAGATGAGTCGAAAGGCCTCGGCGATCGGGTCGATGACGACCTTCGAGAAGCCTTTTCGTTGCAATCCGATCATGTTCAAGCATCGGGGGCGGGCGGGATGTCCCTCGACCAGCAGGTAAGGGGGAACGTCTTGCCGGACGAGACTCAAGCCCGCGATGTAGCTGTATTCGCCGACGGTCACGTAATGATGGACGGCGACACCGCCGGAAATGGTGACATGGTCGCCGACATGGACGTGTCCGCCCAGCAACGTCGCGTTGCTGATGATCACGTGGTTTCCGACCAGGCAATCGTGGGCGACGTGGGCCCCGGCCATCAGGTAGTTGTCGCAGCCGAGGCGGGTGACTCCGGCCTCTTTTTCCGAGGCGCGGTTGATGGTGACCGACTCGCGAATGACGTTGCGGTCGCCCACGACCACGCGCGTCGGGCTTCCGGCGTAGGCGATATCTTGCGGATCACCGCCGAGAACGGCGTAGGGATAGATGAGGTTGTCGCGTCCTAGTTCGACGTCGCGCAGCAGCGTGACGTGGTTGAGCAATTTCGTACCGCGTCCGATCTTGACGCCCGGCCCGATGAAGCAAAACGGACCGATCTCGACGTCGTCGTCGAGTTCGGCGCGAGGATCGATGTGGGCGTTCGGAGCGATCTTCGTGGCCATGATGTAACCTCTTTCGAGGATAAACGCTCGAAGGGGCCGAGAGCGGCGCCCTCGTCCCCTTGGGCGTTCGTTCCTCGTACCGTTTCGGTCAGGCGCAGCGCCGGACGGTTTCCAGGGACTCGGTCTGGAGCAGAATCGTTTTGGTCAATTCGGCGTTCAACCGATGTCCGCTGCGGTAGGCGCAAAAACGCCCGACGAAGTCGCACCCGGCCAAAGCCAGGTCGCCGACCATGTCCATCAACTTGTGTCGCACACACTCGTCGGGAAACCGAAGCGTGTTGTCGATGGGGCCGTTTTCTCCGAAGACGAGCAAGTCTTTGGTCGTCGTTCGTGTACCGAGACCCATCGCCAACAGCTTGTCGGCTTCGGACTGGAGCATGAACGTGCGGCAGGGGGCCAATTCGCGGCAAAAGTTTTCGGTGTCGAAGCTGAGCCCGAAGCTTTGCCGGCCGATGGGGCCTTCGGCGCCGTAGTCGAGCAGGTAGCGCAAAAACAGTTCGCCGCCCGACGCGGGTCGCGCTTCGAACCAGGCGTCTTTTTCTTCGACGCGGAAGACGCGGGTGACCACCCGCAGCGGCCGCCAGGCCGGTTGCTCGACGATTCCCGCCGCTTGCAAGGCTTCGACGGCAGGCAGGAGCCGTCGCAGCCGGGCATTTCGGGGGCGTTCACATGAATTTCGCAATTGTCGATGTGAAGCCCCGCCAAGGCGGCCATGATGTGTTCGACCATTTCCACCCGGGCGCCGTCGCACTCCAGGCAGGTGCGTCGCGGAATCTCGACGCGGTAATCGACATGGGCCGGAATGTGCGGGCGATGGGGAAGATCGCCTCGCACGAACACCACGCCCGTGTTTACTTCCGCCGGTCGAAATTCCACGTCGACGTCCCGGCCGCTCCAATATCCGAAGCCGGAAACGACGGTCGACCGTGCGATCGTACGTTGTTTGCGAAGTCGGTACATCAAACGATGCCAATCATCCCTGACGGTTTCGAGGGCCTTCTTGTGCCGATGGATGCGATCCGGCGGCGGGCGACTCGGCGGGACGGCGGCAGGCCGATCCGGTCGACCTGCCGCTTTCCGTGCCGTAGGCGGACTTACCCGAATCGTTCCCCCGAACGCGAATCGCCGGTGGTTCCGATCAGCGGTAATTCGGGGTCGGCAAACGTTGATAACCGGCGGCGGGTGCGTTGCCGCTGGTGGCCGTTTGCGCCCGGGCGTTCAACCGCTGCAAGATCGCGGGCGTAATGTCCAGGTTCCGATCGTGGAACACGATGGCCTGGTTGATGTAACGATTCACGTCGTCCGGCACGTTCGGATCGACCTTGTCGCCGTTGAAACGGAAGACCATCACGATCCCGTTACTTTGCGCGTAGTAGGCGATCTCGGTCGCAATTTCCTGGTAGGTGTTGTAGACCAGCTTCATGCGGCGGGTGAGGAAGTCGCGTCGCAGCTTGAGGACGTTCGCCTCGAACGCCTTTTGCTGCTGAATGATGCGGTCTTCCAACTGCGTGTACGCGGCGCTGCCGGGTTCGAGCGTCTTCAGCTCTTCGACCATGGCGCGGATCGCCTTTTGCTGATCTTGAGCCGCCTGATCGGCCTGCTTTTCCTCTTCGGTCAGGGCCTTCTGCTCGTTCTGGAACCGCAGATGGTTCTCGAGAATGTAGCCGATGTCGACGACGGCCACGTTGCGGATGGTGGGAACACGGGGCGCCGCCGTCGTCCCCTGCTGCGCTCGAACGGCCATCACGGCCACCGCCAGCGCGGCCACTCCCCCAAGCGAGACGAGAATTCGCGTTCTCTTGTTCACGTGCAACACTCCTTTGCTGAATCCGGGTCAGACGTCCTTGCCACCCACGGCGATCGTCCCGCGGCACACACGGGCCGTGCGGGGAATCGCGCACGGCTGCCTACCGGGACATCGTCACGTGGCGGTATTCTGACGATTCCCCGCGCTCGGGTAAAGACCGATTTTGCGTTTTTCGTCGGTCTCCGGGGTCTCGCCGCAACCCCCTGCCTTGCCGAGACTTCCGACTTCGCGGAACGCTTGGAGCGATTCCCGCGAGAGAAAAGCCGATCCCGTTCGTGGACAACATATAAGATTTGCTTATACTATCCGGAAAATGTTTTTCTCCGGCGAAGGTCGATGAGGGGCGACCGCTCACAACCGGGGGGCCGCGGAGGGGGGATCGGTCCGCGTGCCGATCCGTCGGCCGAACGACGGCATTTCGAGCGGGGCGAATCGGCGAGCAAATCATGAATCTCGAAACCTTGCAACTGTTTTGTGAAGTCGTCAAGCAACGAAGCTTCTCGAAGGCGGCCCGCGCCGCGGGAATCAGTCAGTCGGCGGTCACCCAGGCCGTGCATCGGGTCGAGGAACATTTCGGCGTGCAGTTGTTGGACCGCTCGCGGCGTCCTTTTTCGGTGACGGCCGAGGGTCAAGTGTGCTTCGACGGACTTCGGCAAATGTTCGAGTTGTTCGAAGACCTCGAAGCCCGCATTCGATCGGTGCGAATGGAGATCGCCGGCGTCGTTCGGGTGGCGGCGATTTACTCGGTCGGATTGCACGACATGAGCCGCTGCATGCAAGAGTTCATGCGGCGGTATCCGAAGGCCAACGTGCGGTTGACGTTCGAGCATCCGCAGCGCGTGTACGAGGCGGTCGCCTCGGCCGAGGTCGACTTGGGAGTGGTATCGTATCCGCGGCGGACGCAGGAGATTGTCGTCATCCCGTTGCGGTCAGAGCCGATGGTGCTGGTCTGCCCGCCCGATCACCCGTTGGCCGAACGATCGGCGGTCACGCTCGAACATTTGCAAGGACACAAGTTCGTGGCCTTCGATCCCGACTTGATGATCCGAAAAGAAATCGATCGATCGTTGCGTCAGCGGGCGGTTTCGGTTCAAATCGCGATGGAGTTCGACAACATCGAGACGATCAAGCAGGCGGTGGAGATCGGGGCGGGGGTGAGCATTCTGCCCGAGCCGACCGTCCGTCGCGAAGTCGAAGCAGGATCGCTGAAGGTCGTCGAGTTGATCGCGCCGAAACTGATGCGACCGATCGGAATCATTCATCGCCGCAAGAAGGTGTTCGCACCGACCGCCGCCAAGTTCATCGAATTGCTGCGCGAGATGCAGCCCGAACACGAAGCGTCTGAAGACGACTCCGCCGGCGCAAGCGAGGATTCGGCATGCCCGCAAAATCATGCGAAATAACCGTCCGGCCGCACGGCATCACGCTTCAGGCGGCGCAGGGATCGCGGCTGGTCGACGTGCTGACCTCGGCGGGCATCGTGCTCGACTTGCCCTGCGGAGGCGAAGGCGTGTGCGGCAAGTGTCGCGTGATTCTCACCGACGAAGCGCCTCCGCTGTCGGCCACCGAAGATGCCGTCCTCGATGCGCAGGCCAAAGCCCGCGGTGAACGGTTGGCGTGCCAGATCGTCGTCGATCGGCCGATGACGGTCGAGATTCCTCCGGGCTCGCTCCAGTTGGTTTCGCATCAAATCTTGACCAGTTGTTCGATCGAGCAGGAAGATCACGACCTTGCCGACCGGCCGATCGTTCCGCGGTTGGTCGAACTCGGATCGCCCGAGCGGTCCGAAGCCCTCGCCGATCTCGCTCGACTGGAAGATGTGTTGGGCCCGGTCGAGGCGGAAGTGGGCGCGTTGCGGGCGTTGCCCGAAGCCGTCCGCAAGGCGGATGGACGCGTGACGGCCGTCCTCTCGGAAAAGCGGTTGCTCGACGTCCGCCCCGGCCACACCAACGCCGGGTGTTTCGCCCTGGCGGTCGATCTGGGAACGACGACGCTGGTGGTTTCGTTGTTGGACACGTGCAGCCGCACCAAGCCGCTGGTTTCGGCCTGCTTGAATCCCCAAACGCAGTTCGGCGACGACGTCGTCACCCGCATTCAATATGTTCGCGAACATGCCGACGGTCTCGCGCGATTGCACGGAAAGCTCGCCGCGGCAATCAACGAGTCGATCGAATCGTTGTGCGATCAGGCGGGGATCGCGCCCGAGCAAATCTACCTGGCGTGCTTCGCCGGCAACACGACGATGCAACATCTGCTGTGCGGAATGAGTCCGCGATACCTGGGCGAAAGCCCCTTCACCCCGGCGGCGACGCGCGGATTGACATTGCCCGCAAGAGACATCGGGATTCGCATCCATCCGCACGCGCAGGCGTATGTGTTTCCCTGCATGGGCGGGTTCGTGGGCGGCGACATCGTGGCGGGGGTCCTTGCCGCCGATATGCTCGACGAGCCGGGCGTGTCGGTCCTTGCCGACATCGGAACCAACGGCGAAATCGTGCTTCATACCGGCGATCGCCTGGTGACCGCCGCAACCGCCGCGGGACCGGCCTTCGAGGGGGCGCGGATTCGTTGCGGCATGCGGGCGGCCGACGGTGCCGTCGAACGCTTTTGGCTTGAAGACGGCCGCTGGTGCTACCAGGTCATCGGCGGGCGAAAACCCCGCGGTATTTGCGGTTCGGCCTTGATCGACGCCGTTGCCGAGCTGCTCGAGTTGGGAATCATTCATCCCGACGGCCGAATGGTCGATGCCGACGAGGTTCCCGAAGACGCGGATCCCGACATTCGCCGCCGCGTCACGCAGATCGAGAACCAACGAGCGTTCGTGCTCGTTCCGGCCGCCGAAACCGCCGACGGACGCGACATCGTGCTCACGCAACGCGACGTGCGACAACTTCAGTTGGCCTCGGGGGCGATTCGGGCGGGAATCGTCACCTTGTTGGAATACGCCGGTATCCGACCCGAACAGTTGCGCTCGGTTTATTTGGCAGGCGGATTTGGAAACTACATCCGACGCCGCAACGCGCAACGTATCGGTTTGTTGCCGGGTAATGTTCCTCGCGATCGCATCCGGTATTGCGGCAACACTTCGCTGGCCGGGGCCATGTTGGCGGTGTTCTCGCTGAAGGCGCGCGAGCGCGCCGAAGAAATCGCGCGGCAAGCGTTGCACGTCGATCTTTCGACGATCGCCGACTTTCGTTGGGCCTTCGCCGAGGCGATGATCTTTCCCGGCGGGCCGTCCGACGAAACCGATTCCGGCGAGAAAGCCGATTGATTTGCTCGGGATTCGACCGCACCTATTGCATTGCCGGCGGACTTCTTTCGAACATGTTGCGTCTCTTGAAGCGGCACGCCGCGAAATCTTGTATCCGGCGAGGGGGGACGGTCTCGCCCGGTCGGACGTCCGGCAGGGGGCGGGTTTTTCATGCCCCAAGTTTGGGTTGGCCGTTTTCGGCTCTTGTGATAAGTTAGCCGCTGTTCGACGTTCCCCGAGCCCGATGCGGCGGGGTGCCGCAGGCCGGGAGACGGGAAAGCCGAACGCCGCGATTCGGCCGGAAGTGAACAACAGGGATGTTGGACCGGGGGCGCTCTCGGTCGAGTGATCGTTCTGCCTGCACGTCGCAATCGCGGAGTCGTGCCTCGCATGGTTCGGGAATCTCGGTACGCGAAGTCGCTCGACGCGCCAGGGAACTTTCGGGTTTCGGCCTAGTTGCCCACGGGCGAATGCCGATACAACCGAAAGAGCCGCTGCCGAGAGCCGCCGACCGGGGCACACGAGAGGCCGTTGCGTGTTGCGTTTCCCGCATTCGATTCCACGGGGAAGCCGATCCATTCGCCGCTAGAAACCCGACGGGCGTAACTCTGCCGAGAGATTCCGTTCGCCGGCGGTTCGAATTGCGGCGAACCCGCTTCCCGGCCGACAAGGAAGGAGGCCCTCATGGAGTCCAGGCAAGAAACGACGGTTCGTGTCCTGGTGCGTTGGATGAGTCTGCGCGACCTGCCCGACGTGCTTCCAATCGAGGAAGCCTCGTTCGAATTTCCGTGGACCTACGACGAATTCAAGGCGATGCTCTTCAGTCGCAACGTGGTGGGCATGGTCGCCGAGTTCGAGAACGAAATCGTCGGCTACATGCTGTACGAGTTGCACCGGTCGCAAATTCGGTTGCTCAACTTTGCCGTGGCACCGGGTTGGCGTCGTCGCGGAGTGGGCACGCAGATGATCCTCAAGCTGGTCGGCAAGCTGTCGGCGCAGCGGCGCACGCGGATCGTGTTGGAGGTTCGCGAGACGAACCTGCCCGCCCAACTTTTCTTCCGTGAAATGGGCTTCCGGGCGACGGCGCTTTTGCGAAACCACTATGCCGACACGCCCGAAGACGCGTACCGCATGGTGTACCGTTACCAGAGCCGACAAGACGTCTTCGCCCCGGCGAATCGGATCCGGCATCGTCTGGCCGGATGACGCGGCGCCCCGTTGCGTGGATACAGCGTCCCATCGCCGTGGATGATTAGCTCTTTGGAGGGGGTGCAGCCGGGAAAACTCGGTAAAAGCTAGCGGCGCAGTCTTTGTTTTGTCGACAATATCCTTGCTTGCGGTGTCCGCGCCGATTCTAATAGGGGTATTGCATCGGCGCGTATGGGGACGCCGTATCCTTCCGTTTTCGCCCCCGTCCGATTGTGCCCGCAGGATCGGCCGCGTCCCTCTGTTTTTTCTTTTTTTGCACACAAGCGTAGGAGCTTTCCTGATGAGCGATGCCAATTTGAATCGTCGCCAATTCGTCCACGGTACGGCTGCCGCGGCTGCGGCGGCGACGGCTGCCGGTCGAGCCGCTCAGGCAGCGGCGGCTCCCGAGGCCGGGGATCCCACCAAGACCCGCAGCTACAACGAAAACATGGAGTACCGTCGTCTCGGCCGCACGGGCCTGTGGATTTCGGCGGTGAGCATGGGCGGGCACTGGAAGAAGATTCCCTACGGATATGGGACCCCCGAGTTCAAGAAAAACCGCCGCGAGGTCATCTACGCGGCCATGGACCACGGCATCAATTACATCGACGCCTGCTGGGACCACGAGGTCATCACCTACGGCGAAGCCGTCAAAGAACGTCGCGAAGAGATCTACTTCGGGTACTCGTTCGGCGGGCACGAAAGCCGCTTCCCCAACTGGGGCGGTTCGCTCGAAAAGATGAAAGAAAGCCTCGACATGGGGTTGAAGGCGGGCGGCTTGGAGTACGTCGACTTGTGGCGGATCACCATGCACGAGCAAACCAGCCGTCGCAACACCGAGGCCGAAATCGAGATCGCCATGGAGGCCCTCGAATGGGCCAAGAAAACCGGGCGGGCCCGGTTCACCGGCGTCTCCAGCCACGACCGAAACTGGATCGCCGAAGCGGTTGCGAAGTATCCGCAGTTGGAAGTGATCGTCACGCCGTACACCGCCGGTAGCAAGCGGGCGCCGCGAGGCAGCATGTTCGACGCCTTCGAAAAGTACGACGTCGGATTCATCGGCATCAAGCCGTTTGCCAGCGGTGCCGTGTTCAAATCGCGCGGCGAGCCGAATTCGGCCACCAAGGAAGAAGACGACCGTCGCGCCCGACTGGTGCTGCGCTACGTGCTGAGTTGCCCGCAACTCACCGCCGCGATTCCCGGCTTGATCACCGTCGATCAGGTCAAGAACGCCGCGGCGGCGATCTTGGAACGGCGTGCCGAAGACCTGGCCGAAAGCGAACAGGCCGAGGTCCAAGAGATCGCCGATCACATGTGGAAGAACCTGCCGAAAGACTACGAATGGCTCCGCCGCTGGGAATGGGTGTGAGCCGATCGCTCCGCGGCGCCGCGTAGACCGCAAGAGTGGTCACGACTTGCGTCGCCGGGGGCGTCGATCTATGGTTGCCTTGGAGAGGGGGCGGGCGCACGTCCGTCCCCCGTCTTGAATCGCTGTGGGTGTTCGGCCATGTCTGCCGACCGTTTCGTGCATCATCGTCCGACTCACCGCCGCCACGCTTGGAGTATCTTCACCATGGGTGAGCAGAGGCATTTCATCTTTTCGACGTTGGCCGTGTTACTGTTGATCGTGTTGGGACTTTCCATCGAGGCGACGACCTCCGGCGAGACCGCCCCGCAAAGCGACAAGAACGGCCCGGCGGCTAAGCAAGCCGAATCGTCGCCCGATGCAGGCGAAGCCACGGCACAAAAAGCAGAACCGGCCGCCGAAGAAACCGGGGAATCCAAGCCGGAAAAACCCGCCGAAGAAGCCGCCGAGGCATCGGAAGGAACCGGCGAGGTGCCCTTGGGGCCGATGCCGTGGGAATCGGGCGGAAGCGGCGCCGGCGACTCCGAGATGATTCTCGTGAAAAACCCCAAGTACAACGCCGACGACCCCTTGCTGTTCGATTCCGGCTACGAATCCGACAACCAGTCGTGCATGGTGTGCCACATCGACTTCGAGGACGAATTGATCGCCTCGGTCCATCTCGACGCGGGCATTACGTGCATGGCTTGTCACGGCGACTCGTTGACGCATCGCGGCGACGAGTACAACATCATCCGGCCCGACGTCATTTGGGGACGCGCCGAAATCGAGCCCTTCTGTCAGCAGTGCCATCCCAAGCACAAACACCCCGACAAAGTCGAGGCCTACCGCAAAGAACACCTCAGCCAACGTCGTGAGAACGGGCGCTACGTGACGGTCGATTCACCTTGCACCGATTGCCACGGCAAGCACGCGATCCTTCACGGCGAAGGAAATTTCAAATAACGCGGCATTCGGCAACACGCCTGTTGCCGTTTTGCGCATTTGATCGACCGATTCTCGCCCGGCGATTGCGTTGCGTCGTCGGGCGAATTACCTTCGCAGCATGACACGCAGGTTCGAGGGAAGTCGACTCGGTCGACTTTGCCGGCGATCGAGCAGTCGGCGAACCGGCGGTTTCCATCGAGGCACGATTTGGGAGAGATCACCATGCAACGACGCGACATGCTCAAGCTCGTCTCGGGTTCGTTCTTGGCCCTCGCGGCCGGACACATGCCCCGCCTGTACGCGCAAGAGAAGAAGAAAAAGGTCCTGTTTTTCACGCGGAACGTGGGGTATTACCACGACATCGTGAAACGCAAGGACGGCGAAGAGCTGAGCTTCGGCGAACGGCGCTTGGTCGAAATCGGCGACGAGATGGGCGTCGAAGTCGTCTGCACGAAAGATGGTCGCGTATTCGACCAAGACTTGGCCCAGTACGACGCGTTCGCCTTTTACTGCAACAACGACCTCACCCAACCGAACGAACTGAAAGAGCCGCCCATGTCGCCCGAAGGCAAGGCCCGCTTGATGGCCGCCATCGAGGACGGGAAAGGGTTCTTTGGTTTTCATTCGACGTGCGCTTGCTGGCGGACACCCGGCGAAAAGTACGTCAACGCCCCGCCCGAAAAGGTCGATCCGTTTCTGCGGATGCTCGGCGGTGAATTCATCGTGCACGGCCCGCAACAAGAGGCGTCGTTGTCGATTTCGTCGCACCGTTTGCCCCCCATCGCGTCGCTGGGATTGGCCGAAGGCGTCGCCTTCTTCGACGAATGGTACTGCATGAAGAACTTCAATCACGACATGCACGTGATCCTGATTCAAGAAACGCGGTACCTCGAAGGCGATTGCTACCGGCGACCTCCGTTCCCGTGCACCTGGGCACGGCGACAAGGCAAGGGCAACGTGTTCTTCACGTCGATGGGGCACACCGAAGACGTGTGGACGAGCCCCTTCTTTGCGGCGTTCGTGACGGCCGGATTGAATTGGACGCTCAAGAACGTCGATCCCGACTTGCCCGCCAACTTCGAGAAAGTCACCCCCGACGCCGATATCCTGCTCGACAAGTTGGCCGAAAAGAAGGACGAAGCGGCCTGATCGCTCGGCGACATACCGGTATGTAAAACGGCAACGCCCCGATGCATCGGCACCGGGGCGTTTTCGTCGAAGGGAGCGTTTTCGCACAGTGCTACGCGTCGGGACGATTCCCGTTCGCGGCTTTCGACAGTCGATCGCTGGCTTGTTCGACGATACACGCGGCCACCTGGTTCACGCCGTATCCGGCGTTCACCCGCGTTTGAACGCAGGGGATGCCCTGTTCCTTGCACGCGTTGCGGATTTCTTCGGCCTGACCGTGGCCGATGATCTTCGTGATCAGCACCACCAGATCGACGCCGCGCACGCTGTTTCGCACGTCGCTTCGTCGGTCGCCGGACGACGACGGCACCCAGACGACGTCGGCCAATTCGAAGGCCTCGCGGAACCGCCTGGCCGCCTCGGGTTTTCCGATGCCTCCCACGAACGCGACTTTCTTGCCCCGAAGCCAGTTTGCCACTTGGGCAACGTCGGGCGATTCGCGTCCCTCCGAGCCGTCGAATTCGTCTTCCTCGGCGCTTTGCTGCAAGTATTCTTCCAAGTACCGAAGCGCCTCGCCTAGTTCGGGCGAAAGTTCGCATCCGTCGTTTCGCGGTGCCGGCAGGGCATCGGCGGCGGGAAGGAGCGCCTCGCGAAGCTCGGGATCGCTGGTCTTGCGTTCACACCGAACGAATTCTTCGACCTTGCGGCTAAGAGCTTTCCACGACTCCGGATCGTCTTGTTCCGCCAGTTTCGCGGCCGCGGCGGCGATTTCGTCGAGAAGTTCTTCCGCCCGGCGGGCCTTCGCCAATTGTTGATCGAGCGCGTGAATGCGTTTTTCCAAATCTTTGAATGCATACGGGTCGGCGCGATCTTCCCATCGCATGTAGCGCTCGATGCGGACCGCCTCGGCGTCTTCGCTTACGACCTTCCGCAGCCACATGAAGATCGCGTTTTGTTCGGGAATCGGCTTTTCTGCCTCGGATGTTTCACCGAACACGCGGACGGCGTTTTGGGCCTCGGCCAACAGATTCAGTCCCCGAACCAGCTCCTCCCGCAAAGCGGCACGATCGTCGCCTCGTCGCTCGATGATCTCGGCGACCAGTTCGCAGCAGCGGACCAGATTCCAATACACGGCCGTTTCGACGCTGTCGGGATCACCGTTGCCGTTGGGGGTGGCGGTTTCTTCTTCCTCGAGCGACCGGATGCGATCTTTGACCGCCTCGGCGAGCCGCCGAATCTCTGCCGTGTCGATAGGCGGTCGGGCGTCGGCTGTACCCGGTTCGGTCGGCACGAGCGGTTTCGGCTTTAGCTCGGCCGGATCGAGCGCCGCGGAAGCGGACAACGGCCTCGAAAATTTGGCGCTAAGGGCCGAAATTTGCTCGGGGGTGGCCCGGCCATGTTCGGTACCGGTATGTTCGTCGACGGTGCGAAACCACACGCGACCGCGGGAGACCGCCAACGCCGTGCGTAAAGAATACGCCTCGGCGACGCGCTCGAACAACTGTTGGAATTCGTCGAAGTCGGTCGTGCGGACGGTCGAATCGGGTGCATCTTCAGTGGATTCGGCTACCGCATGGACCAACCCAAGCAACGATTCGAGCGAATCGATCTTCCGTTGGGCCTCGTCCGAGAACAACGATTCGTAATCGGCCTTTTCGACGCGACCGTCGAGCCAGGCGAGGTCTTGCTTCGGTGGTGTGAGAAGACCGTCGCGTTGCGGAAGATCGGTGTCGAGCAGTGAAATTTGCCTTAGGCGATCAACCAGGTTGAGAAAATGAGAACGCAGTGTTTCTTTGCTCTGCCGAATGTTGGATTTCAGCGAGTCGAGGGCCTTATCGACCGCGTCGAGGGACGCCTCGTCGTCGTCGAATTGCCATAGTTCGGCCGGCAGCTCGGCGGCGGCGTTGCGCATGGCGGTGATGAGTTCCCGCCGCTTCGTGTCGAGCGGTGTGTAGCGCTCCCACAAATCGGGAGGAAGGGGGGCACCGTGTTCTTTGAATGCCTTGAAGGCCTGATCGACCTTGGTAGCAAAAGCCGCCCAGTTTCGGCGGAGTTCTTTGGCTTGCTTTTGGAGAGAGGAGATTGTCTCGCCGTCGATTCGAGACCAGCGACGGCAGGTATCGACCGATTGCCCCTGTGAGATCGTCGAGTCCATGCGAGCCTCCTGCGCATCGAGAAAAGTTCTACCCCTTCAATGCTCATTATAGTTCACAACGGCCCGTCGAGCGGAAACGAAACCGACCGTCGGATCATCCGCCGACGATTGCCGTTTCGTACTACGCACGATTTCCGCAGGTTGTGACAAGACAACGCCGACAACGCGTCGCGCACCGACTTGTTCCGTCGCTGCGAACGCGCCGTGGCCGAGACTACCGTAGGCACAAGCGTTTGAGGCCTGCGTTGCGGGCGGCTTCCATCGCTTGGAGGTATTCTTCGCGGCGCACGCGGCGCGACATGCCCTCGACCTCTCCGGCACGGCCTTCGGGACGATATTGCGGCATCACGTTCACGTACGTATTCGGCGAGATTTCACGCGCGAGAAATTCCATCACCGTGCGGGTTCCGGCCTTGTCGCCGGGTAATACGAGATGGCGAACCAGCAGGCCGCGTCGGGCGATTCCCTCGAGGTCCAACACGAGATCGCCCACCTGCCGATGCATGATCGACACGGCTCGACGGCACACGTCCCAGTAGTCTTCGGCGGCGGCCAGCATGTGCGCCACTTCGCGATCGACGAACTTGATGTCGGGCATGTAGATGTCGATCACCCCGTCGAGCAGCTCCAGTCCGGCCGGCGAATCGTATCCGCCGGAGTTGTACACCAGCGGTAGATGCAATCCTTCGCCCGCGGCAATCTCGACGGCTTCGAGAATCTGCGGAATCACATGCGATGGCGATACCAGGTTGATGTTGTGACAGCCCTGTTCTTGCAATTCGAGCATGATGCGGGCGAGGCGTTCCGCATCGACGGGCAGGCCTCCCGGAAACCAACTGATGTCGAAGTTCTGACAGAAGACGCAACGCAAATTGCAATTCGCGAAGAAGATCGTCCCCGATCCGCGGGTGCCGCTGATGCAACGTTCTTCGCCGTGATGCGGGAAATGATTCGCCACCAACGCGTGACGCCCCGTCCGACAGAATCCCCACCCGGCCGCTTCGTGCAGTCGGTCGGCGCGGCATTGCCGGCCGCACAAAACGCACTCGCGCAGGGCTTCACGTGCCGCCTCGACACGTCGATGCAGTTCGCCCGACGCCCATAATCGGCGGTAGGCGGGTTCCCAATCGCAATTTTCGATACCCATCCGCCAGACGCTCCTTCGAGGCTGGGCGATTCGCGCGACCAAATCGCCAAACATGCCGAAGACCGTGCAAGCTGAACCGTTTGCCCCGAAACGCCGTTTCGACGAGTCGAACGCGACGACTTTTGGATGAGTCCGTGCCCCTACCCCCCCGAATTTATCACCAACTTTGTTTGAAGCAAATAGAAAAATTCCGCCTTCCCCTGCGATGGAATTAGACATGTCCCGCCGTAAGAAGGGGCAGCTAAAGCGTGCCTTAGTATGCCGAAGGCGCCGACAAGGGGGAGGCTCGTCCTGCCGCAATTTGGAAACGACGCGGTTGGATGTCCATCTTTTCGACACGCTGCGGGAATTGCGAACTAGCACATCGGCGCGATGAGTATCAGAATGGATCACGACCCTCCGGTCGGAGAAACGTATCCCCCCAATCCCGCGTTGCTGCGATCGATTCGCGGTCGCAACGTGCCTTCCCGGTGTTTTCCTTCCTTGTCATGTGTTGAGTAAGAGAGAGGTTTGGCTATGAACTATCGTCGCCTCGTTGTTGCCGTCGTGGCGGCTGCGCTTGTCGCTACCACGGCTTGGGCTGGAGCGATTCCCGAACGCGGTGCATACAGCCGCCTGCCCGGCGAGACATGGCAAGACGGTTTCGTTTCGGGCAACGGTCGGATGGGTGCGCTGATCTACGGCAAACCGGGTGAAGAAACCTTGATTCTGAATCACTGCCGGTTGTACCTGCCGCTGGGAAGCCGCGAGATCGTGCCCCGGCTGGCCGAGTACGTGCCGCAAGTCCGCGAAATGGTGCGCCGTCGCAAGTATCGCGAGGCGATCGCGTTCTTGATGGAAAAAGGGAAAGAACAGGGCTTTCCCGGCTTGATCTGGACGGATCCGTACCATCCGGGCGCGTTCATCCGAATTCGCCGACCCGTCGACGGTGAGGTGACCGACTACGCCCGCACCGAAGACTTTCGCACCGGCGAGGTCGTCGTTTCGTGGCGCACGCCGCAAGGTCGCACCGAGTATCGGATGTTCGTATCGCGAACCGACAACGTCGTCGTCGCGCAGCTTACCGGTCCCGGTTCTTGCGACCTCGTCTTCGATCGAATCGACGTCGAGGGCGTCGATTCGACCTTGGATATCTCGCCTTTGTACGTGACCTATCACAACGTGTATACCCGCGGCAAAGGTGGATACGACACGGTCGTCCGCCTCTTGACCGACGGTCGCACGTCGATCGAAGACAACGTTTTGCACGTGGCCGGGGCGAATCGCATCACGCTGGTTGCACGCATCGTGCCCTGGAAGACGCCGCTGCCGCGCGAACAAAGCGAGGCCTGGAACTACTCGCCTGCGAATCCCGACTTCGCCGTCGAAAACCTGGGCAAGTACCGGCCGAATCCGCCGTTGGCCGACAGTTCGGTGGTGGCCTATCGCACGGCCGAGCAGGCAACAGAGCTGTTGCCGCAGGTGAAGGCGTCGTTGCGCGAGCTTCCGATGGACTACGATCGCTTGTTCGCACCGCACGCGAAAGCACATGCGGCCCTGTTCGATCGTGTCGAATTGGACTTAGGCGGCGGCGACGATCGGTTGTTGCCGGTGGAAGACTTGTTCGCGCAAGCCGCTTCGGAAAACAAGCTGCCGCCGGCGTTGGCCGAAAAGATGTTCGACGCCGGACGCTACATGGTTCTCTGCTCGTTGGGTGAGCTGGCTCCGAACCTGCAAGGGATTTGGACGGGTACCTGGAAACCGAACTGGTCGGGCGACTTCACGCTCGATACGAACATCCAGGCGGCCATGTCGTCGGTGCTCAGTTGCGATCTGCCCGACTTGATGGAAGGCTACTTCCGCCTGATCGAGAGTTTCTATCCCGACTGGCGAACGAACGCGAAAGCGATCTACGGATGCGACGGATTCTTCAGCAATGCGCGGGCGTCGAATTGTTGCCTCGAATTGCACTGGGGAACGTGGCAAGGCATTTTCTGGACCGGCGGCGCGCCGTGGCTTTCGGTGTTCTTCGTCGATTACGCCGAGTACAACGGTGACCGCGAGTTCCTCGAAACGCGGTGCGTTCCGCTGTTGAAGGAAATCGCCGCGTTTTATGAAGACTTCCTCACCGAAGTCGACGAAGACGGGCACGTCGTGTTCAACCCGTCGTACAATCCCGAGACCGGATGCGGGATCAACGCCACGATGGATATCGCCTTGGCTCGCTTCGTGTTGAGCAAGCTGATCGCCGCATGTCGCGAACTGGGAATCGAACAAGAGAACGTGCCGCGCTGGGAAGCCCTCTTGGCGAAGCTGCCGCCTTATCCCGTCAACGAGCAAGGCCAACTGGCCGAATGGCCCGACGGACGGTTGACGCCGGGACACCGCCATCATTCGCAACTGGTCGGTTGTTTCCAAACGTTCGATCCCGTGTTCGAAACCTCGCCCGAACTGCGAAAAGCGGCTCAGTTGAGCGTAAAGGCCAAAATCCAAGGCGCCGACGGCGGCGGAGAACAGTCGTCGTTCGGACGCGTTCAGGCGGGCATTTCTTCGGCCTACTTGGGACTGGCCGAAGAAGCCTACAGCCGACTCGAGGTGATGGGTGTCAAGCAGTCGATGTACCACAGCCTGATCACGTCGCACGAACCGCCCGCGAGAATCTACAACACCGACGGCAACGGCGGCATTCCGCAAATCGTCTGCTTGATGCTCGCGTTTTCGCGGACCGATCGGTTGGACCTGCTGCCCGCGTTGCCCAAGGCGTGGCCGTCCGGTTCCATCCGCGGCATGTACACCCGCTGCGGCTGCAAGGTCGATATCACCTGGGACGACGGCAAGCTCGTGCGTGCCGTGTTGCATGCGAAACGCGACAGTGAATTCACTCTCCGCTACGGCGGAAAGAGCCGAACCGTGCGGATGAAAGCAGGTGATACGCTCGCCGTCGACGGCGACTTGAACTAGCCGATTCGCGAACGAACCGCGAAAGCACGATTGGACCTGCGTCGCTTACGACCGGCGCAGGTCCGTTTTTGTGTACGTCGAAGGCTACTCGCGTCGCAGGGCGGTTTGCAGATCGATCGACGCCACCGCCCGGACGGCGATCCATCCGGCGATGAATCCCACGATCACGACACCCGCCAGCGACGGCACGACCGCTCCGAAGGCGAGTTCCGCACGCCCTTCGACCAAGTGCGGTGCAACGGCGACGACCGCCGCGACGATTCCGCCGAGAAGTCCGCTGAACAACAGCCGCGCATTTTCCCACAACACCATTTGGGCCAATCGCTTGGGGGAGAACCCGACGGCGCGCATCATCGCCAGTTCGCCGCGTCGTTCGAGCACGTTTCGCAATTGGACGGCGATCAGGCCGAAGGTGCCCAAAAGAAGGCCTAAACCGCCGATCATCTGGAACGTCGACAAATAGGTATTTTGCACGGCAAAGAAGGCGGCCAGGCGATCGCGGCACGATTGGAACGCCAAACCGTAATCGCCCAACACGCGTTCGCACGTTTGTTGTACGATTTCGGCGTCGGCGTCGGAACATTCGGCGAGGATCACGCGGTATCCGCCGACATCGGGAAACGCCCGTTTGAAACTCTGCTCGGCGATGAGCACGTCACCTTGGAAAATGCTGTTGGCCAAAAGCCCGACGATTTCCAGCCGTACGATGCGCCCGTCGGCGGCCGCGAGATCGATATGTTCGCCGACGCCTTTCCACAGGTGGAAGGAGTATTTTGCGGTCGCATCATCGACGATCGCGGGCACGTGGAGGACGCCCTCGGCGTCGATCGTCGCGGACCGTTGAAGGAGCGTCCACGGGTTTTCGTGTTCGGCGGGCGATTCGGCGGCCGTCTTGGTGAAGCCGAACCCGCCGCGTGTAAGCATGCGATCGGGAACGCCCAGCACGCGCGGTTCGGTCGGCTTGTACAGGTTCAGGCAGCTCGCTTGCTGCCCGCTGCGCATCCGCAATTGGTAAAAGTCGACGGCCGCGAGGGCCTGCGAATCGGCGTCGGAAAAGCCGAGTTTCTTGCGGTTCTCGGGAAGATTCAAATCGAGGTACAGCGGCAAGTCGGTTTCCCCGTAAAAGCGGAATCCGCCCGCGCCGCCGTCGAAACCGAGTTCGCCTTTCGGATCAAGGTGAAA
>CAYVVR010000007.1:19267-20430 GCA_964454655.1 uncultured Planctomycetaceae bacterium
GGTTCAGATGAAACGCACTGATCGCCGTGATCAAGAAGCAAGCCGAGGCGACCAAGGCGGCGGTCGCGACGGATCGGCCTCGGCGGCGGGCGACGTTGCGTGCGGCCAAGGCCGCCAGCGAGCGGAAGCGTGCCGCCGATCGCGCATCGCCCAGCAGGCTCGCATCGAACCACACCAGCCAGGCGACCAACACGAGCATGCCGGCACCGAAGAAGGCACCGGCTTTTTCTTGTTCGTTGCCTGTTCCCATGGCGACGAAGCCCAACGCGACGGCCGCGAAGAAAAAGAGCACGGCCACGCCGCGTCGAAAGACGGGGCGTCCGCGGCGGATTGAAACATCGCTCCATTCTCCGACAAGCAGCCGTTTGGCCGGAAGGCGCGACGCCGTGCGGACTTGCCACAAGATGACGCACGTGGCGACGAGGAAACCGGCGATCGTCCCGCCGACGATGGAAACCGGCTTCGCGTAGTATTCCAAGAACGGCGTCACGATGGCGCCTTTCCACAGGTGTGTGAGTCCCCACACCATCCATTTCGCGTAGAGGATGCCGACGACCGCGCCGACGACGGTTCCCGCTCCGGCGACGACGACCCCTTCGGCGGTAAGCCACTGGGCGATACGCTGCGGCGGCCATCCGGCGGCGGCGACGATGCCCAACTGTTTCGCGCGGCGTTCGACCGCCAGGCGGAAGAGCAACCCCAACAGGATCAGCCCGGCCGCCATGACGAACATGTTGAAGCCCAGAAACAAACCGGAAAACGACGTCGTACCGACCGAGGCCCTCAAGCTCTCTCGCTTTACCGGCCGCAGCAAGAAACCGTGCGCCTGCGGGATGAGATCCATTTCGTCGGCCAGTTGCTCGGCGGTCATCGGGCGGTTGGGAACGATACGCAGCGAGGTCGCCTCGCCGAAGCGGTTCGCCCACAAGCGTTTTCCCGTCGCCGGCGAGACGAACGCCTTGGGCGTCGCGCGGTACGTATCCCAATAGGCTTCGTCTTGGTCGCGAATCTTCGAGGCATCGAAGGGGAACGGCGGATCCCAATCGGCGATGGATTCGCGGTCGGTGATGTCGGGCACCTCGGGCGTCAGTCCGGGATCGGCGGCGGCTCCCTGCAAGGCGACGATTCCCGAGACGGTCAACGTCGCGCGTTCTTCGACGTAA
>CAYVVR010000008.1:0-19785 GCA_964454655.1 uncultured Planctomycetaceae bacterium
CCCCTTTCAGGCGAACGGCAGGTCCCGAACGGACCTGCCGTTTGTTATTCTTGGGACGTCCGGCGGAAAAGTGTTTACCAGCATATTGGTTTTGCTAGGAATCGGCGTGGTGGCCGTTCCGACCGGCTTGTTGTCATCAGCATTGACCGTCGTTCGTGACGACGGCCGAGAGACGGAGTTTTCGTCGAAAGAATCGTGACGCGATTTTTCAAACGGCGACTTTCGGCAAGAGCAAGGGGTGACTACGCTAGATTGCGTGGGAAGCGGTGGTTGCACGTGGGTGTTGATCCGTGCATTTGGTGAGAAAGGTTTTGCTCATGGGTAGCCGCTTTCCCCGGTCTTGGTGGATGTTGTCGGCCGGATTCCTCGGGATTGTGCTCGGCGGTCCGTTGAATGCGGCCGAAAAGCCGAACGTCGTTTACATTCTTTCCGACGACGTCGGTTGGGGCGATCTGAGCGTCCATGGCGGCAAAGTGCCGACGCCGAACATCGATCGCCTTTTCGCCCGCGGGGTCGAGTTGACGCAGTTCATGGGCTGGTGCGTTTGTTCTCCGACCCGGGCGATGTTGCTGACCGGCCGACATCCCATCCGCGTGGGAACCGCCCCGGAGACCGGCGGCGAATTGGACCCTGGTGAAACGACCATCGCCGAGGCTTTTCGCGCGAACGGGTATCGGACCGGTATTTTCGGCAAGTGGCACAACGGGACGGATCCCGATACGCCCGAGTTTCGCGCCGCGTTTGCCGAGGCTTTCAAGCACATGCCGAATAAGACCTTCCAAGGGGGCCACGGCGTCAACGTTCACGGTTTCGATGAAGCGTGGGTGTACTATGGCGGGGGAGCCGACTATTTCAATCGTCGAACCGTCAAGGGGAACGGTCCGGTATCGTGGTGGCACAATCGCGAGTACCGTCCCGACGACAAAGGTTACACCGACGACCTCGTGACGCAGTACGCCATCGAATTCATCCGTGAAAATCGAGACCGCCCGTTCTTCTGCTACATTCCGTTTCATATCGCGCACGCGCCGTTGCAAGCGAAAGAAGACGATCTGAAGCGGATCGATCCGAAGTTGGCCGAAACCTTGCCTGCTGCAAGTGAAACCGTATCGGCCGAGGAAAAACGTATTCACGCCGCAATGTTGCGCTCGATGGACGACAACGTGGCAAAGATCGTCGCCGCGTTGGAAGAACTGGGACTGCTCGAAAACACGATCCTCGTTTTCACCAGCGACAACGGCGCAATGGAAGCAGGCAGCAGCCTACCGTTGCGCGGACACAAGCACACGATCTATGACGGCGGTGTGCGGCTACCGACGGTCTTCCATTGGCCTGCGGGCGGGCTCGTCGGAGGGCGAAAATGGGACGGTCTGTGCGGCTCGCTCGACATGTTGCCCACGCTCATGGCGATGACCGGTTCGAAGCTTCCGCCCACGCGTCCCTTGGACGGAAAAAACGTGTGGCCGGCGTTGCGTGATGGTGAGGCGAGCCCGGTTGAAAGCTACTACTTCGTGTGGCGCGACGAGGATGCGATTCGAACCGCCCGCTGGAAACTCCACCGTTTCGCCGATCGCTACGAGTTGTACGACATCGTGAACGACGAAACCGAATCGACCGACGTGGCCTCTCGTTTTCCCGAGGTCGTCCGCGACTTGGAAGCGAAGATGGACGCCTGGGCCGAATCGATCGGGGTGGCGCTCAGTCACCGACCGGCGCCCGCGAAATATCACGCGCCGCCTGCTCCCGAGGGTGAAGTTCTCGCCGTGACGTTGACGGTGACCGACGATTCCCGTCCCGCCGATCGTGCGGTCGTTTCGTTGGCGAATTGGAACGGCACCCAATACGCCACCGACTGGATCGAATTCGATATCGCTTTCGCCGGCGACGTTCCTCGCCGGTATCCGTACTTCTCGACGATTCAAGGGAACAATCAAAAAGGTTACGTGCCGCTCTTTCGGCCCGGCACGGCCGTCGACCAGTTCGGAAGGGATCAGAGCAAAGGTCCGGGCCTCGCGTCGCCCGACGCCGTGTGGGAGCATCGCATCGTCGGGCTGTCGAGCACCGCACCGGGACCGTTGGGAAAACACGGCGTCGTGTTTTCGGGCGGCACACCTGGGACGTACACCGTGTACCTCGACAACATCCGAATTCGCCATCTCGACGGCTCGATCAGTCCGATTTGGAGTTCGAGCAAGGATACGCGGGTGAGCGCCTTTCGCGACTCGGCCGCGTTCAAGCATCTGCAAGTTCGCACCGTCGATGTTTCGGAGGTCGGCAAGTAACCGACCCGTTCGACGCAGCCATCAAGAGGCTTTCCAAAAGCTCGGCCGGGAATGTCGATATTCGGCTCGCGCGAGAGCGATACCGATTGGTCGCGAGACGCTGATCGGTCGTGGGCCGAATGGCATACGATTGCGTTCTCGACGGGGAAGCTTCCGTTTCTTGCAACATTGAGATTGTGTTAACCGAGACGAGCGAGTGTGGATAGCAAAGGACGATTTGTTTGCGGGAAAAACGAACGAAAGTTGTCGCGGTTTCTGTTTTGTGTTTCTTTTGCATGGATGCGTCGATTGAAGCGAACGATGGATCGTCGGTTTGTGCGAACCGGTGTCGCTTGTTTTGATCGGCCGATTGTGGATTGTATGCGATTTCAAGGCGGGGTGCGGTAGTTGGTTGCTGACGTTTTTCAACGCGATGATATAGTGGAACTCCTTACGACGTCGGCTGTTCGCTTGGATTCTTCGCACGCCGACCGGCGGCAGCCGTGCCGACGTATCCCCATTGTCCCCCCCATGCCCTACGGAGCAGAGTCATGAATGGGTGTTTGAAGGTCTTCTGCGTGCTTCTATTGGCAGTTTCCGTCTTCAAGACCGCCGGTGCCGCCGAACTCCACGTGAGTCCGGCGGGCAACGACGAAAATCCGGGCACGGCGGCGGCCCCGCTTGCAAGCCTAGACGGCGCCCGGCGTGCAATTCGTGAACGCCGATGGAATGGTCATGAGCCGGTCACCGTTTGGATTCACGGTGGCACGTATCACCTCACAGAGCCTTTTCGGTTGGAAAGCAAGGACTCCGGTTCCGAAGACGCTCCGATCGTCTATCGGGCGGTGCCCGGCGAAGAGGTGGTGCTCAAGGGAAGCTTGCCGGTCGATCCGAGGGCGTGGCGGCCGTGGGAGCGCGGTATCTACCGGCAATCGCTCGCCGGCACGCCGTTGGAAGGACGCCGGATCAATCAACTGTTCATGAACAACAAGCGGATGGTGCGTGCCCGTTTCCCCAACTGGGATTATCAGAATCCGTTGCGCACCGGGCGAGGTTACGTGCATGCGGTCAACAAGCCGTCGATGGAGTGGCTCCAATACGACCCGGCCGATTTCAACGGCCGCGAAGCGAATTGGAAGCATCCCGAAACCGGTATCGTGCACGCCTTCCACGTGAACAATTGGGGAAATTTTCAGTTTCGCATTCGCGACATCGACCACCAGCGGCACACGATTCATTTTGCCGAGGGCGGCTGGCAAGCGCAACGACGCTACGGCGTGGGCGTAAAACGAGCAGGAACGCCGGGATCGCCGTTCTACGTCGAGAACATTTTTGAAGAACTCGACGCACCGTTCGAATGGTTCTTCGACACCGAACAGCAGATGCTCTATTTCAAGCCGCCTGCAAACGTCGATTTGTCGGAGGCCGTTGTCGAGGCCGCGTTCGTCGCGCGACTCATCGAGGTAGTCGGCGCGTCGCACGTTCATTTCGAGGGATTGCACCTCACCCAGACGCGAACCACCTTCATGGATCCGTACACCGATTTGGCTCGCGGCGACTGGGCGATTCACCGCGGCGGGGCGATCTACTTCCACGACGCACGGCATTGCAGCGTGCGCAATTGTCACGTAGAGCAAGTCGGCGGAAACGGCATCTTCGTCGACGGCCGAAACCGAGAGGTGCACATCGTCGGGTGCCTGGTCGAAGATACCGGGGATAGCGCCGTGTGCTTCGTCGGCGATCCGAAGGCCGTTCGCGAGTACCAAACCTGGGAAAAGCCGGTGCCCGAAATCCGCGATCGCACACCCGGGCCGAAGTCGGACGACTATCCCGCGAATTGCAGCGTGCGGAATTGCATTTTGCGGGACGTGGGCGTGTACGGGAAACAAACCTCGGGCGTCATCATCTCGATGGCGATGGATATCACCGTCGATCATTGCAGCGTCTACCGGATTGCGCGAGCCGGTATCACCGTCAACGACGGTACCTGGGGCGGACACGTGATATCGAATTGCGATATCTACGATGCCGTCTTGGATACCGGCGAGCACGGCCCGTTCAATTCGTGGGGGCGGGAACGCTTTTGGCGCGGACGGCAACTCGACAAGAGTCTCGTGCTTCTCGACGCCATCAAGCCCGTTCGGCTGTACCACAACCGTGTGGGAAACTATCGGCCCGCGGTCAGTGCGGGGAACTGGACCATCGACCTCGACGACGGCTCGTCGAACTTCGAGATCGAGTGCAACTTGATGTTGGGATCGACTCTCAAACTGCGCGACGGCTACTATCGCAAGGTGCGCAACAACATCATGGTGAGCGCCGTTCCGGTCGGCCTGCATGTGTGGCCTGCCGACAACAGCGAAGACGTGTTCGAGCACAACATCGTGGTCGTGGCCGGGGCTACCGAAGGACACAATCGCGTGCACAAAGACGTGCTCGGGCCGGTGATCATGCCCAATGATCCGGCCGTGTGGGGTACGTTCGATTACAACGTGTGGTGGAATTTGAACGCCGAAGACTTCTCAGCGGGACGCTACGCCCGCAGCTTGGCGGAATGGAAAACCAAGCAGGGGCCGCACGACGTGTTTGCCGATCCGCTGTTCATCGATCCGGTGCATCGAGATTTTCGTGTGAGGCCTGATTCGCCTGCCTTAAAGCTCGGATTCCGCAATTTCTCGATGGACGACTTCGGCCACCAGATGACACGAATCGTGCCGGGTGACTGCGAGTTCGAAAAGGCCGTCGACGTCGTTATTCACCCCGACCGGCGCGGTGGCGAAGTCCACTACACGCTGGACGGCAGCGTTCCGACGGTCGATTCACCGTTGTACGTCAAGCCGCTGCACATCGACAAGACGACGACCGTGCGGGCTTGCACGTTCGATGCGTCGGGCAACCCGGTCGGTTTTCCCGACAAGGCCGTATTGACCAAGGTCGAGAAACTGCGACGGCAGAGCTGGTTGGCGTCGCTGCTGGCCGGCAAGTTGGTCATTCCCGAAGAAAACACCGAGCCTGCCGTCGAAGAAGAAACGACACCGAAAGGGAAGCCGGTGCAATGGGCCGGGATGACGCTGGTGACCATCTCGGAATACCCCGATTACATCGACGCCTCGGGCGGGCAACCGTTCGGAGCCTTCGTCGTGAACGTCGAACCGAATTCGCCCGCCGCCCGTGCGGGAATTCAAAACGGCGATACGATCATCCGAGCCGCTGACGATGAAGTGCGGACCGTGGAGGATCTGCGGTCGATCGTGCAACAGAAGAAGGACGTGGTCGAGTGCGTCGTGTTCCGCGGCTATAAGCATTACCGTTTGACGATCGATGCGGCAGGCAATTAGTTCTCTTGAGGATGTGCGGATTCGTTCCCAGCGTTCAAGTAGCGATCATCGTGACACCGAAGCAGGCGAAATCGCGCTCGGCGTGGTCGCCTGGAAATCGAAGAGAGGCAAAATCGTGACGATCCGAATCGACAAACTTGTGATCGGACTGGTCGTGTGGGCATTGCTTGCCGTGACGGCGAATGCGTGGCAAATCCACGTCGCTGTCGACGGCAACGACGAAAATGCGGGAACCGAAGCAGCGCCGTTGGCGACCCCGGCGGCAGCACAGCAGCGATTACGAGAAAGCGGCAAGCTCGGTAAAGAACCGTGCGAAGTCGTGCTCCATGCGGGAGTGTATCGTCTCACCTCGCCGCTACGGTTCGGACCGCAAGATTCGGGTAGCGAAGGATGTCCGGTCGTTTGGCGAGCTGCCGGAGACGGCGAAGTCGTGATTTCGGGCGCCGAATTGTTGTCGCCGAAGTGGGAACCGTACAAAGACGGTATCGTGCGGACGAAGGTTCCCGGCACCACGCCCATCGATCAGCTCTTCGTGAACGGAACGCGGCAGATCATGGCGCGGTATCCCAATTTGGGAGCGGGATTCGTTCCGGCGAGCAACGATCCTTCCGTCGAAGGGAAACGTGCCGGAACGGTTCCGTACGGCGGTTGTTCGCCCAACGCGTGGGACAAAGAAAAGGCCCGCGAGTGGGCCGATCCGACCGGCGCGTTCATGCATGGAATGCATTCGGGCTTGTGGGGGAGCCAGCACTATCGGGTGCTGGGGAAAAATCCGGACGGCTCGTTGCGCTACGAGGGCGGTTGGCAGAACAATCGGCATTCGTCGCCCCACCGTGGGTACCGCATGATTGAGAACGTGTTCGAAGAACTCGATGCGCCCGGCGAGTGGTATCACGACGCGAAAAACGGCGTGCTGTATTACATGCCGGCCGAAGCTGTGGATCTAGCGACCGCTCGCGTCGAGGCTGTTCGGCAAATTCGCCATCTCGTCGAGGTGTACGGCGAGGTGAAGCACCCGGTTGCCGAAATGCGAATCGAAGGTCCCGGCAACGGCCTCGAGGTGATGACCGTCCGGACGTACGAGACGACCAAGCCGGTGAGTCATCTCCAGTTCGTGGGCATCCGTTTCGCCGGTACCGCCCGCACGTTCATGGAAACGAAAGAGCCGTTGCTGCGCAGCGACTGGACGATCTATCGCGGCGGCGCGGTGCATTTGCGAGGCGCGGAAGATATCGTGATCCGCGATTGCCGATTCGAGGAATTGGGCGGCAATGCGGTGTTTGTCGATGGATACAACCGGCGGGTGACCATTTCGGCATGTCGGTTCCGCGACAACGGTGCGTCCGACGTCAATTTCGTCGGCTCGTTCGCCGCGGTGCGAAACCCCGCTTTTCGCTACAGCCAACCGAGCGCTCCCTTGGACGAAATCGACACGACGCCCGGTCCGAAAACCGAAGAATACCCGGCCGATTGCGTAGTCGAAGAATGCCTGATGACGCGTTGCGGCCGGTTCGAAAAGCAGGTTGCGGGCGTCAATTTGGCGATGGCCTCCCGGATTACCATTCGACACAACACGATCAGCCATACGCCGCGGGCGGCCATCAACGTGTGCACGGGCACCTGGGGCGGCCATGTCATTGAGTGGAACGATTGCTTCGAAACCGTGTTGGAAACCCACGATCACGGTGCTTTCAACAGCTGGGGACGCGATCGAATTTGGCATCGCGCGCATTTGAGCGGCCCCGTCGAGAGAGACAAAAACGGCAAGCCGCTTATCAGCTACTACATCGAGAAATATCCCGACAGTCCGTTGTGGGATCCGTGCGAGCCGATCATCATCCGCAACAATCGCATGCAGTGCGATCACGGTTGGGATATCGACCTAGACGACGGCAGCACGAACTACAAGATCTACAACAATTTGTGCTTGCGGGGCGGTTTGAAGACGCGAGAAGGGTATTACCGCGTCGTCACCAATAACGTGATCCTGGGCGGCTTTACGTGTAACGTGCCGTATCCGAAGCCGACGCACGACGTGTTTGCCCACAACATCGTATGGGGCCCCAAAGCCTACTACTCGTCGAACCCGGCATTGTGGGGTGGTTCGCGGGACTACACGTTCGTGCATAATCCCGACGCGACCGAAACCGTTCCGGCGACGGCATTGCAACAAGAAACTTGGGACGATGCCCATAGTCTGTACGGAAACGCCAAGTTTCTCGATCCCGAGCACGGCAACTTCCAGGTGGCCGACGATTCGCCCGCTTTGAAGGTCGGCTTCAAGAACTTCCCGATGACCGGGTTCGGCGTTACCGTTCCAAGCCTCAAGGCCGAGGCCGGTTCTCCGCCGATTCGCTTGCCCGAGACGGCGGCCTCGAACGAGTATCGACCGGCACCCAAGGTGAGTATTCTCGGAGCGAAAGCCAAAACGCTCGAAACCGAGGCCGAGGTGACGGCCACGGGGATGCATGATCGCATGGGCACCTACTTGATCGAGGTTCCCGACGATTGCCCGTTGGCTGCGTTCGGTTTTCAAACAGGGGATGTCGTGTGGATGATCGACGGGAAGCCGACCTTTGTCGTGCGGGATTTCGTCTCCATCGTCGGTGGCCTACGATCCGGCAAACATACGGCACGCGTTTGGCGCGACCAAGAGTGGAAGACGCTTCAGTTCACGAAGTAACGCCGTTTTTCCTTGTCGGCGTGTGAGTTTCCTCGCGAGAGCGGCGAGGCATCAATCGTCGGTCGGACGATGATCGAGAACGATTTTCGGCGGTTCCGGTAGCGGCACGAGCGGGCGAGTGCGATCGAAGGCTTCCGCCTGCGGGCCGTAACGTTCGAGAAGAACCGTTTCGACATGGCGCTGGTTCGCTCTTGCCTGATCGAAAAGCGGACCGATACGTACCCCCAAACAAAACGGACGAAAGGGGGCGACGTTGTCGTCGGCGCGTTGAAAAAGTCGCCGGGCACCGATCAGGTTGCCACGTCGCAACCAGTACAATCCGACCGCGAGTTGGATCAGGCCTTGCACGAAACGACGCTCGGGAAACGAGCGGTCGTGCCAAAGGTCTTCCCAGACCTCGTGAGCTTCGAAGTAGTCGCCGCGGTTGAAAAGCGTGACGCCGCGCTCGAACAAATCTCGATGGATGGCGTGGAGCTGACTCATGATGTCCTATTTTACGCCGCATCAACGGTCGCGGATACGCACATGGGTTCCGATTGCGGTACAAAAAACGCGAGCCGACCCGAATGAGTCGGTTCGCGTCTACCATACCAAGGCGATAAAGAAATCGAGCCGTCGCCGGATCAGTCGGTGAGGTCGAACTCAAACTGGTTGTCGCCCTCGGCTGAAACCGTGCATTCCAGATCGGTCGTCTCTGCCGATTTGTATTTCACGGGAAGCAAGTCTTTCGGTTCGAAAGCGGATTCTTCGCCTTCCGTTTCCATGGCTTCTTCGTAGGCTTCCTCGTCTTCTGCGGTCACTTCAGGTGCCGTGCTTTGTGTTTTCACGACGGTCACTTTGTACGTGCCGGGAAGTGCTCCTTCGCCCTGCGTGAACGTGCGCACGGTGGCCGTGCCGCTGCTGTCGGTGATGCCCGACGCCCCTTTGCCGTCGGGAGTTTGCGGAATCAACGAGACGGTGGCGCCTTCTACGGGTTGGCCTTTGTACGTGATTTTGATCGACACGGGAAAGGTTTCGGGCAAGTCGCTCGAGCCACGATTGCAGCCGACCAGGGCCGTCATGAGGCAAATACCGACCAGCAAGACGATGCAGCGCCGCATGATACTTCTCCCTCTATCTGCGGATAAGCCTAACCACCAACGCTGTGAAACGAAAAAAAGCTGCCAAATTTAACGCAGTCCCTCGCTTCGTTCATCAAGATACCGAGGAATCCGGTGATCCGCAAGTTTCTGCCGGAGGCGTCTGCACGCGAACTTGCGACTGATGAGCCATTCGGCAACCGTCGCTGCGACATACACGGCTTCCAAGCCGGGCTGTTGCGTGCCGATCGGCGGTGTCGATGCGTCGATTGTACCGTGTTGAGAGATGGGCAAGAAATCGCAGACGGCTGTATCCTGCGATTTTGGCGGAAAAACAGAAAAAGATTGTTTCGGGGCAACGCTCCTTCGGAAGGATGAGCGCGGGTGGGGGCATAAGTGCGTGGGATGCGAAAGTTAAGCAGCGAGTTTTTCCTGGATGAGACCGGCTGTTGATGGATACTCGATTAAGTGTGTTTCAAAGTTTGTCGGGTCGCGGTGCAATAAATATTCGGGAGTTCGCACTTAGTTGCATGTAGCTGTTTGGGGTCGCTAAACTGACGATGTGACATGGGGATTCGCCTGCTCGGTGGTGTCGATCGGCTGAGCGGATCCATCTTCTCAGCGGAACAGCGTTTCTGCGGCAAATTGCGAGTGTGCCGAGGCAAAGCGGCAGGTCTCCGTCGCAGATCTTTTCTTTGTCGTCAGTGTATTTGTGATGGGAGAGGTTCTATGACTACCCAAACCAGGCGGGCGTTCACCTTGGTCGAGTTGCTCGTTGTGATCGCCATTATCGGCATTTTGATTGCTTTGTTGTTGCCCGCGGTTCAAGCGGCTCGGGAAGCTGCTCGGCGCTCCCAGTGCACGAACAACTTGAAACAACTGGGAATTGCGCTGCACAACTATCACGACACGAATGGTGTGTTTCCGTACATGCGAGGAGGAACGACGGGCAGTGATTCGCAGACGTCGAACCGGACATCGCTGACCGGCTTCATCGGGATGCTGCCCTTTCTCGAGCAGCGGGCGCTTTACGAGATGATTTCCAATCCGCTCGATTCGAACGGCGACGGCACGCCCGACTGGCCCGCCTTCGGCCCGGCTGCCTGGGTGAGTGCTTATCCCGGTTGGCAGTATGAGAACTCGCAGGTCGAGGCCTTGTTGTGCCCCAGCGACGGTTTGGCGAAGTCGAAGAACGATAGCTTCGGGCAAAAAAGTTACGTGATGTCGGTGGGGGATTCCATCCAGGGGAACAACGGCTGGCGGCGCACCCGCGGATTGTTCGATCAATACCGCAACCGGCGATTCGCCGACATCACCGACGGCTCGAGCAACACCGTCGCCTTCAGTGAGGCGGCCATCGGGCGAAAGAACGGCCGAAGGGTTCGGGGAAACATCGCCGTCGTCGGAAAGGGAATCTATGACAATCCTTCCACGTGTTTGGCGACGATGGGAGCGAACGGCGAGTACGCGACGACGGTCTCGAAGGTGTACGGGCGTCGTGGAAGTCGGTGGCCCGACGGGCGGCCCTTGTATTCCGGGTTCACGACCGTGTTACCGCCGAATGCCCCGAGTTGCGGGTGGGATGCTCGCGACTGGGAGTGGGGGATTTACTCGGCGACGAGCTATCATCCCGGCGGCGTCAATGTTTGCATGGCCGACGGTTCTGTGCACTTCATACGAGAGACGATCGATACCGGGAATCTCGCTCAGAAAGAAGGGGCACGCCAAGGACGTAGCGAGAGCCCCTACGGCATTTGGGGAGCGCTGGGAACGATCCAAGGCGGTGAGGTGATCGGTCAAGGCGTGTTCTGACTCTAGGCGGCCGATCGACAACCTGACCACACGCTTGTTGCCCGACCTGCGTCGGGCATTTTTTTTGAAGTGATTTCCGGGGGAAGAACGCAAACAGTGCACGGAATAGTGGTGTGTCGCTGTGGGGAATGTCCTTGTGGTGTGTGTCCAGAAAACTAGTTGCAATTTTCTTGCTGCGACCTCGAAAATCAGGTAATTATAGTTTTCAGGTATCGTCCGCCCCGTTCTTGTGGTCCCCCAGTCGACATCGGAGCTCTTGTCTTCGTTTTCCTTTTCGTGGGAGGTTTGGAGTTATGTCTCACCGTTTCCTGTATGCTGCGTATACGCCGAGAGTGGGGCGGCGTGTGCGTGCCGGCTTCACCTTGGTGGAGTTGTTGGTGGTCATCGCCATCATCGGTATTTTGATCGCGCTTCTCTTACCTGCGGTTCAGGCGGCACGGGAGGCGGCCCGGCGCTCTCAGTGCACGAACAACCTGAAGCAGCTCGGTTTGGCGTTGCACAATTACCACGATACGAACGGCGCCTTCCCGTGTATGTCGGGAGGAACGCATGGGCCAGGAAGCAACCCGATGCACAACAGCCGGCGACTGTCCGGCTTTGTGTCGTTGCTGTCCTTCATGGAACAGCGTGCCCTGTACGACAAGATCGCCAGCCAGTGGGACAGCAACGGTGACGGCACGCCCGACTGGCCTGCATATGGTCCTCGTCCGTGGAACAGCAATTATCCCGGCTGGCGGTACGAGGTGGCTCAAATCGAATCGTTCCTGTGTCCTTCCGACGGTGTTTCCAAACGGAAGATCGGGCCTTTTGGGCACCGGTCGTATGCCATGTCGGTCGGCGATTCGATTCAGGGAAATCACGGCGGCAAACGCACTCGCGGGCTATTCGATCGTTACCGTTACCGTCGATTCGCCGACGTCATCGACGGGACGAGCAATACGGCCGCTTTCAGTGAACGAACGACCGGCGATCGCGGGGCGCGATTGATTCGTGGAAACATCGCCGGCAATCTGGGGAGCGGCATTCGCGACAACCCGACCTTGTGCATGGCGACACTCGGCCCCAATTCGCAGTATGCCACGGGCGTCGACGTGTTGACCGCCAACGTGGCAAAGAATACGACGCGGGCATCCGGCCTGCGCTATCAAGACGGTCAACCCTTGTGGAGTGCGTTCACCACGGTGTTGCCGCCCAACGCTCCCAGTTGCACGGTCGATAACTACGCGGGAACGAAATGGGGCATTTGGACGCCGACCAGCAATCACCCCGGCGGTGTGAACGTGTGCATGGCCGACGGGTCGGTGCACTTCATCAAAGAGACGATCGATACGGGCAACTTGGCGGCCGCCGAGGGTGCGCGCCAAGGACGGACCGACAGTCCGTACGGGGTCTGGGGTGCACTCGGTACGATTCAGGGCGGTGAGTCGATCGGCAACAAGGCCTTCTGATCGCAGCCGATTCTCGCCGTTTTCGGGCCTCTGCCCGATTCGTTAATCTATGCGACGGCCGTCTCGTTTCGGCGGGGCGGCCGCGTTTTCGTTTTCTCGGCGGCCTTACGCATCTTGAAGGGATATTCGAGCAGGGGTATCCTGATAGCTGTGCGGCATCAAATGTTAAGATGTTGCGTTATGGGGATGTAGCTCAGTTGGGAGAGCGCCGCCCTTGCAAGGCGGAGGTCGTCGGTTCGAATCCGATCATCTCCACTTCAATCGGTAAGGTGTTTTGATTAGAAGTGTCGACGGTAGCGGCGAAGCCGACTGAGCGTGACGCCTCTCGCGATTTGCGCGACGAGGTCTTTTTTTGCGCCCGATGTGCGTGCCGGTGAAGCGGTTGCTGCGAGAACTAGGCATTTCGTGCCCCGAAACAGCGGTCGAACGGCACAGTCGCGCGTCGCGAGCGCATGTCAAAAGGCCGCTTTGCCGGTACAAGGCAGCGGCCTGTTCGAGGGTGGCTGAGGGGACTCGAACCCCCAACTTCCAGATCCACAGTCTGGCGCTCTAACCGATTGAGCTACAGCCACCGTGTCGCTTGAATTGTGTTCCGTTTGCCGAGACACGCATCGGACAAAACGGAAAAAGCGGGCCGAAACGGCCGGCCCGCCTTCGGAGCCAGTGGAGCGGAGGAGATTCGAACTCCCGACCTCTAGAGTGCGATTCTAGCGCTCTCCCAACTGAGCTACCGCCCCGAACTCTTTCCCTTTCACGGCTTCGCCGGGGAAAGTTCAGGATGCACCATCGCTCCAAGGGGATGGCGACACCCAAGATACGTCTGATTCTAGGATCGATCGGACGGTTTGTCAAAGCGGGGTGGCACGCCGATTCTACAGATCCACAGAGGGATCGACGAGAGCCGGGGCCGGTGGTTGGGATTCTCCCGGTACCCTGTTGCAAAGCCGTTCTTTTGGGGGAATCGATGGGGTAGGACCCGGTCGCAGCGATCCGGAAAGAGCGGTATGATGGCACCTCCCTTCGTGGGCGGCTTTACGACGTTTTACCTTGATCGACTTTGTGCGATGCGTTCTCCCCCATTCGATATTCTGTTCGAAAGCGATTGGTGTCTGGTCGTCAACAAGCCCTACGGTTTGTTGACGCAAGGGCCGCCGTTGGTCCCCAGCCTCGACAAAGAAGTTCGCGTGTTTCTCAAACGCCGCGAGGGTAAAGTCGGGCAGGTATATCTCGGCGTGCCGCATCGCCTCGATCGGCCGGTGAGCGGGGCGATCGTGTTCGGCAAGCATCGGCGGGCCACTCGGCGATTGACCGAGTGCTTTCAAGGGCGTTTGATTCGTAAGGTTTACTGGGCGTGCACGGAGGGCGAGGTGACGCCTCCCGAAGGTGTGTGGCGAGATTTCATGCGTAAAATACCCGACCAACCGCAGGCCGAAATCGTCCCGCCCGACCATCCCGACGCGAAGTCGGCCGTGCTTCGCTATCGAACATTGGGGCGAACCCGATACGGTTCGTGGCTGGAAATCGAGCTTGAGACCGGCCGCATGCACCAGATCCGCCTTCAGGCCGCTTCGCGCGGCCGCCCCATCGTCGGCGATCGACAATACGGTGCGACGACGACCTTCGGAGAGAAACAGGAAGATTGGCGGCTCGAGCCGATCGCTTTGCACGCTCGGTTGCTGGCCTTTCCCGAGCCGCAGACGATGGAGCCGCTGGAGATCGTCGCGCCCCTGCCCGAGGTCTGGCAAACGCTGTTGCCGGGCATTGATTGATTTTCGACGCACAAAGGTCCGCCGCTTGGTTTCCCCATTAGAGGGGTGTGCGTCTGGCGGATTTTGCGCGAAGCCGATAGCATGAAACATTCCGGGGGAGACGTAATCGGCCGCCCCGGTGTGTGCCGGGACACGATAAACGGCCCTCGACGGCTCGTTCGGGGGTGGGTGTTGAATATGACTAAAATTGGGAAGTAAGTGATGATGCAACAGGCATGCGATCGATTTGGGGTTCGGAGCACGATCGAGACGTCGCAGGGCACGATCGGCGTGTACCGGCTCGACAAGTTGCAAGAGCAAGGGGTGGCAAGGGTGGATCGGCTACCCTATTCCATCCGTGTATTGCTCGAATGCCTGGTTCGGAATTGCGACGGTTTTGCGGTCACCGAGGAGGCCGTTCGGGCGCTGGCCGGTTGGAAGGCCCAGGCGTTGGAGCCCAGCGAGATCCCGTATCTGCCCGCCCGCGTGATTTTGCAAGACTTCACCGGCGTTCCTGCCGTCGTCGATCTGGCGGCCATGCGAAGCGCGATGCAGCGGTTGGGCGGCGATCCCGCCAAAATCAATCCGCTGATTCCCGTCGATCTGATCATCGACCATTCGGTGCAAGTCGATCGTTTCGGCGACGACAAGGCCCTGGAAGAGAACATGAAGCTCGAGTTCCAGCGGAACCGCGAGCGCTACGAGTTTTTGCGTTGGGGGCAAGAGAACCTCGATAATTTCCGCGTCGTGCCGCCGGGCGTGGGAATCATCCACCAAGTCAATTTGGAATACTTGGCGAAATGCGTGTTGGTACGGGAAGACAGCGAGGGCCCCGTCGCGCTGCCCGATACGTTGGTGGGTACCGACAGCCACACGACGATGATCAACGGCTTGGGCATCTTGGGATGGGGCGTCGGCGGTATCGAAGCCGAAGCCGTCATGCTCGGGCAGCCCATTTACATGTTGACGCCCGAGGTTATCGGTCTGGAACTGGTGGGCGAATTGCCGGAGGGGGCGACCGCGACCGATTTGGCGTTGACGGTGACCCAACTGTTGCGGGCGGAAGGCGTCGTGGGCAAGTTCGTCGAATACTTCGGTGAAGGCGTACGGCGAATGTCGCTCGCCGATCGGACGACACTGGCCAACATGTCGCCCGAATACGGGGCCACGATGGGGTTCTTCCCGATCGACGAACAGACGCTGCTCTTCCTGCGACAGACGGGACGGACCGACGAGGAAGTCGAGCTCGTCGAGCGTTACACCAAGGAACAGTTGTTGTTCGCCTCGGCCGATGCGCCGGTTCCCGAATATACCAAGGTGCTGACGCTCGATCTGGCAACGGTCGAACCGAGCATGGCGGGGCCGAAACGTCCTCAAGATCGCGTGCCGTTGGTGCAGCTAGGCAAACAGTTTCGCGAGGCGTTGACGGCGCCGGTCGGACCGCAGGGCCTTGGGCTCGACGAATCGGAACTCGACAAACGCGTCGAAGTGGATGTCGACGGTCGCAAGAGCGAGTTGCATCATGGTAGCGTCGTCATCGCCGCGATTACCAGTTGCACGAATACGAGCAATCCGTCGGTGATGCTGGCGGCCGGATTGGTCGCGAAAAAAGCCGTCGAATTGGGCTTGAGCGTGCCGCCGCACGTGAAGACGAGCCTCGCCCCGGGATCGCGAGTGGTTACCGATTACCTCGAAGCATCGGGGTTGGCCGAGTCGCTCGACAAGTTGGGATTCACCACCGTCGGGTACGGTTGCACGACGTGCATCGGAAACAGCGGTCCCTTGCCCGAACCGGTAGCCGCAGGAATCGATAACGGCGACCTGGTCGCTGCGGCCGTGCTCAGCGGTAATCGGAATTTCGAAGGGCGGATCAGTCCCAAGGTGAAGGCCAACTATCTGGCCAGTCCGCCGCTGGTAGTGGCGTACGCAATCGCCGGACGGGTCAATTTCGACGTCGAAAGCGAACCGCTCGCCGTTACACCGGACGGACGTGAAGTGTTTCTCCGCGATATTTGGCCGTCGCGGGAAGAAATCGAACAAGTCGTTGCCTCGGCCTTCTCGCCGGAATTGTTCCGCAAGCGATACGCCGATGTGTTCACGTCGAACGAGATGTGGAACAACATTCCCGTCGAATCAGGGGCCTTGTACCGATGGCGGGAAGACAGCACCTACATCCAAGAGCCCCCGTTCTTTGTCGACATGACGCGCGAGCCCGGCGAGATCGAACCGATTCACGGCGCCCGCGTGCTGGTGTTGTTGGGCGATTCGGTGACCACCGACCATATTTCGCCGGCCGGGGCGATCGCGGTCGACAGTCCGGCCGGAAAGTATCTGCGGGAACACGGTGTCGAACCGGTCGACTTCAACAGCTACGGTTCTCGTCGCGGCAACGACCGCGTGATGACCCGCGGAACGTTTGCGAATATCCGCATTCGAAACCAACTGGTGCCCGGCAGCGAAGGTGGGGTGACTCGCTACCTGCCGACCGGCGAGGTCATGTCCATTTACGACGCGGCCATGAAGTACAAAGAGGCGAAAACGCCGCTGATCGTTGTTGCCGGTGCCGAGTACGGGACGGGTAGCAGTCGTGATTGGGCGGCCAAGGGAACGGTCTTGCTGGGCGTCAAAGCGGTGTTGGCTGCGAGTTTCGAACGAATTCATCGCAGCAATCTCGTCGGAATGGGCGTGTTGCCCTTGCAACTGCCGGAAGGCGAGACGTGGCAGTCGCTCGGTATCACGGGAGAAGAGGTGTTCGACATCGACTTCCCGGCTGACGGCTTGCAGCCGCGAGGCAAGGTTTCGGTCAAGGCCGTGCGGCACGACGGTACCGAGCTGACGTTCGAGGCGACCGCACGCATCGATACGCCGGTCGAACTCGAGTACTACCGTAACGGCGGAATTCTTCAAACGGTCATTCGCAAGCTTCTGTAGGTTTGCGAGCGGTCGTTAGCCGTCTGTATCTTCGGCGGTCGCATCGGATTGGTAATTCGGTGCGACCGCTTTTCGTTTGGCCCGTGAGGGGAAGTGTGGTCGGGGGACAGTGGGATGCTCCGTCTCGGAGACGGGCGTATCGTGCCGCAAGATCGAACGCTCGCCCGACACGTTGACCAGCACGACGAAATCGCTTTCAGCACGAAGTGCGGTAAGGATCTCGGCCGCAACGGGGTGTTGCAGCGCACTGGGGGCCAACTCGTATACCAATGCCCCGATCGCGCCGTTTTCCAGCTTTTCGTGAAGACACAGCAGTTGCGATCGATCGGGACGCCACGCTTCGGGCCACGTTTCGCAGCGATACCACGAGCAGACGAAATCACGGCACGTTTGGGGACGCCGTGAGTAAGCACGGCAACCTTCTGCCGAAAGCAAAGGGCAGGGAATCCCGGCCGGTTTGGCACCGGGCGAGACGACTCCGGGAGAAATCGGCAACCACACGCAGCAGGCCGTGCATCCGCGGCAACTACGCGTGTGCGAGGTCGTGGCGTGCGAAGAGCTCCCTTCGTTTCCGGCGGGGGTTGTCGTTTGCGGTGGGTGCAGCTTGCCGTCCATGGCACTGATAGCCTCGAGACCGTCGAGTCGAAAACCGAAGATGTTTTCCCCTAAGATTATCGGCGGCTCGGGGGACCTGCCTACCGGAAAAGCGAGGGAAGGGGGAGGGAGTGGCGTGTCTAGTTTCGCCATGTCGCCCATCTTCTCTAGTGCGTGCCGTGGGACGGCATCGATCGGTACGACGGATCGGGGCCGATTGACGAGTTGCGGCAACGTTGTTGTCTGTCGGCGACACCCGTCGATGCCCAAGAAAGACAGGCAGCCGCATGCGCCGTTACAGACGGCCCTCGATTTCAGGAAGTGAACGCCGCGAGCCCTCGGATCGCCGCTTCTTGGCGACACGGTCTGCGATCGTGGTCTATATTTCACAATGCCCGAACAAAGAAACCTCGCGCCTGTGCGGTCGTTACTTTTCTGCCTGTCTTGTCTTGGTGTTGCGGAGGTTCGGTTATGCTATCGCGTGCACACGGGCTGCTTCTGGGAATGCTTCGGCGGAAGGGAAGCACACGGCGCAAAGGGGCGATTCTCGTCCTCTCTGCCATCTGCATGGTCTTCTTGATGGGGTTGCTGGCGTTCGCCATCGACTTGGGGTACATCATGACCGTGCAAACCGAATTGAAGAGGGCCACCGACGCTGCGGCGTTGGCCGGGGCCAGCCAATTGGTGCAAGGGCAAGATGCCGCACAAATCGAGGCGTTCGAATTCTTGGCGCGAAATCCCGTCGCCACGGTCAACCTGGCGGAAGATCCCAACTTCGAACAAAACCTGCAATTGTTGCTGGCGCAACACGAGAACGAATTCGAGGCCGAAGCCGGCGTGTGGGATACCGAGACCCGCACTTTTTCGACGGGGTCCGCTTATCCTTCGGCATTGCGTGTCACGGCCGTGCACAACAATGCGCCGTTGTTCTTTGCCAAGGTGTTCGGTCTCGACACGTTCAATGTGCAGGCGGAATCGATCGCCCGTTTCCAACCCCGCGACATCGTATTGGTGCTGGACTTTTCGGCGTCGATGAACGACGACAGCGAGTTGCGACGCATCTATGAATACGGTGAATCGGTTCGCGAGACGATCGAGGCCAACCTGCTTCAGATTTATCAAGAATTGGGCAGCCCCACCTACGGCAGTCTGCCGTTTGAGCCCGAGTACTTCACGCAAGTCGGGCAGCCGCCCACGGCTCCGAACTTGCCGCAAATTACCGTCACATTCAAGGATCGTGAAATCTACGTGACGTCGACGAAAGATCTTTCGAACGTGGTGATCGAGTACACCGACGGTAGTCGGCAAAAGTTCGACGGTTTGAGTGGAACGACGGGTACCTTCCGCGGTACCGGGGCCTACTCGAACAAGAAGATCAAGCGATGCTGGGTCAAATCGGGGGCGAACAGCAGCGGTGAAGGCCCCGGTTACGGGGAACGATTCGAAGACACGACCGAGAATATCATGGCGGCGTACGGGCTCGATTCGGTACCGTATCCTTACCCGTCGGGGAGTTGGTCGAGCTACATCAACTACGTCAAAAACGGCTATTACATCAAAAAGGCCGGTTACCGTAAGCAGTACGGCATGATGACGTTGATCAACTACTGGCTCGAGCAAAAGCCGGAATACAGCCAGACGCCCGACTTGTGGATGGTCAGCGAGCAACCGGTCAAACAATTGAAAGATGCCGTGGGGCTGTTCTTCGATTTCATCCAGGAAGTCAACACGAACGACCGGGTCGGCTTGGTGGTGTACAACTCGGAAGACCAAACCGCGTTGATCGAGCATCATTTGACCGACAATTTCTCGCTGGTCGAGGATACGGTCACGCATCGCCAAGCAGGCCACTACGACCGGTACACGAATATCGGAGCCGGTCTTTCCGACG
>CAYVVR010000009.1:0-19623 GCA_964454655.1 uncultured Planctomycetaceae bacterium
AATATGAGGACTCCACACGGCAGATCGACTCCGTCATCCATGACGCGTGCCCTTCGCGGTGGACGCCCGTCGCCGGCCGAACCGCCACCGACGGGCGCACGACGCGCCGTAACCCTAGTTTGCAGCACGCGCTTATAGAAAAAAGGCACCCTTGCCCGCAAGAGGAAATCGCCCTCCGCAACCGCCGGTTGGGCATGCTCACAACGCAGGCCCCAGACGCCGCGGGTGGGTTTGCTCGACGCCGGAAAAACCGGTAGAATCCAGACTTTCGACGATTCGCCCAGCGGCCGACGGGTCGCCGAATCGCCCGAATTTTCACGACGTCGAATGAGCAATCGATTCAAACGGCTTACCTCCCATCAAGCCGTCATCGGTGTGCTGCGAGGACGAGGCCATGCCGCGATACAATCCAGCCGTCATCGAACCGAAGTGGCAACGCTTCTGGGAAGAAAACGAAACTTTCCGCACCCCTGCCCTGCCCAATTCGCCCAAGATGTACATCTTGGACATGTTCCCGTATCCCAGCGGCCAGGGGTTGCACGTCGGTCATCCCGAGGGTTACACGGCCACCGACATCATGGCCCGTTTCAAACGGATGCAGGGCAAGTGTGTGTTGCATCCGATGGGCTGGGATGCCTTCGGTCTGCCCGCCGAGCAGCACGCGAAAAAGACGGGCACGCATCCGCGAATCACGACCGAACAAAACATCGCCAACTTCCGGCGTCAATTGAAGATGCTCGGCTTTAGTTACGATTGGAGCCGAGAGGTCGCCACGACCGACGTCGATTACTTCCGTTGGACGCAATTCATCTTTCTGGTTCTGTACGACACCTGGTACGACCCCGAGCAACAAAAAGGACGCCCCATCTCCGAGCTGCCGATCCCCGAGGACGTGGCCGCCGAAGGTCCGGACGCCGTCCGTGCGTACCAAGACGAGCATCGCCTCGCCTACCAGCTCGAAGCACCGGTCAACTGGTGCCCTGCTCTGGGAACCGTGTTGGCGAACGAAGAAGTAATCGGCGGCGTCAGCGAGCGAGGCGGTCATCCGGTAATGCGCATTCCCTTGCGACAATGGATGTTGCGGATCACCGCCTACGCCGATCGACTCGAAAAAGACCTCGACTTGCTCGACTGGCCCGACGAGATCAAGGCCCTTCAACGGAACTGGATCGGTCGCAGCCAAGGGGCCGAGGTCGATTTCTTCATCGGCACGATGCGCAACGACGACGGCCGCCCCGATCAAAAAGAATACGAGGGCTGGCTGATGGACCGGCGTTTGGGCGGTTATCCTCGCAAACCCGACGAATCGGTCCTTCGCATCTACACGACCCGGCCCGACACGCTGTTCGGTGCCACGTACATGGTGATCGCGCCCGAGCATCCGTTCGTCGAACGATTGACGACCGATGAAAACCGCGATGCCGTACGGGCATATTGCGAAGAAGCCGCCCGCAAAAGCGACTTGGACCGCACCGACCTGGCCAAGGAAAAGACGGGCGTTTTCACCGGTTCGTACGCAATCAACCCGGTCAACGGCAAGCCGATTCCGATCTGGGTCGCCGATTATGTGCTGATCAGCTACGGGACCGGGGCGATCATGGCCGTGCCCGCCCACGACACCCGCGACTTCGAATTCGCCCAGCAATTCGATCTGCCGATCGTCGCCGTCGTCGATCCGGGCGAGCGGGACGATGTCGATCGGCAAGCGGTGTTGGACGGCAAGGTTGCGTTCACCGAAGCCGGTCGCGCGATCAATTCCGAACAAGACGACGGGGTTCCCACCGAAGAGTTCAAGAAAGCCATCGTCGAAGACCTGGCGAGCAAGGGGCTCGGCCGTGCCGCGGTCAATTACAAGTTGCGCGACTGGTTGTTCAGCCGCCAGCACTTTTGGGGCGAACCGTTCCCGCTGCTGCATGAACTCGATGAACAAGGCCGGATGACCGGCGTCGTGCGTCCGCTCAGCCCCGACGATCTCCCGCTCGACTTGCCCGAGGAGATGCCCTTCGACGCCAAGCACGACTCTCCCGAGCCGCCGTTGGAAAAGGCGCCGGAAGATTGGCTTTACGTCGAAATCGACGGCAAGCGGTACAAACGAGAAACGAACACGATGCCGCAATGGGCGGGGTCGTGCTGGTACTACCTGCGGTTTCTCGATCCGAAGAACGACAAGGCGCTCGTCGATCCCGAAATCGAAAAGGCTTGGATGCCCGTCGATTTGTATGTCGGCGGTGCCGAGCACGCCGTGCTGCACCTGCTGTACGCCCGATTCTGGCACAAGGTGCTGTACGATCGCGGTTACGTAAGCACGCCCGAACCGTTCCAAAAACTGGTCAACCAGGGATTGATCCTGGGCGAAACCGAATACACGGCATTCCAAAACGAGAAAGGTGAATGGGTCAGTCTCGAACAGATCGATCGCCAGGGTGAAAACACCTATGTCGACCGAAACACCGGCGAGGTGCTCAAGCCGATCAAGCTCGAGCCGTCGCAAGTCGACAAACAAGATGCCGGTTTCGTCCTTCGCGAGAACCCGAAGATTCGAGTCGAAAGCCGCGCCTACAAGATGTCGAAAAGTCGCGGCAACGTCGTCAACCCGGACGACATCGTCCATGAATACGGCGCCGACGCCTTGCGGCTGTACGAAATGTTCATGGGACCGCTCAAAGCGACCAAGTCGTGGAGCATGGAAGGCGTCCAAGGCGTACGGAACTTCCTCGATCGTATTTGGCGAATGATCGTCGACGAAAAAGCCGACGAACTTCGATTGAACGACGCCGTCGCCGATGTGCCCTGTTCCGAAGAGCAAAACCGCATGCTCCATCGCACGATCAAGGTCGTCACCGACGACCTCGAAAACATGGAGTTCAACACCGCGATTGCCAGAATGATGGAGTTCGTCAACTTCTTCACCAAGCAATCGCAACGCCCCAAGCAGGCGATGGAAACGTTCGTGTTGCTTCTATCTCCGTTCGCGCCGCATATCGCCGAGGAATTGTGGCGTCTGTTGGGGCACGAAGAAAGTCTCGCGTATCATCCCTGGCCGCAGTACGACGAAGCGGCCATTCGGGAAAAGACGATCGAAATCCCGATCCAGATCAACGGCAAACTGCGATCGAAGATCGTCGTGCCGGCCGAGGCCGACAAAGAAACCATCGAGAAGGCCGCCCGCGAAGATGCCCGCGTCGTCGAACTGACCACCGGCAAGACGATCGTCAAGGTAATCGTCGTCCCCGGCCGGATGGTCAACTTCGTCGTAAAGGGATGATGCGGCCGTTTCACAACACCGCGCACGAAGCCGTGTTCCCAAGTGGACGCGGCTTCTTTGGTGCGCATGAAAAGGCCGCCGCAGGCACCGCTTCAGATTTCGCCCAACGAGATCGTCGAGGCGATATCGTGATGCTCGCGATACCAATCGACACAGCGGGCAAGACCTTCCTCCAAGGGGACGGTAGGCTGCCAGTCGAGAAGCGTTTTCGCCTTGTTGACGTCGGCCCACGTCGTGGGCACGTCGGCCGGATGTGCCGGGCGATGCTCGATGCGGGCTTTCTTGCCCAACAATCGTTCGATTTCGGCGATCATGTCGGCCAGCACGACCGGTCGATCGCCGCCGAGGTTGATCACCTCGTAGCCCAGCGGCCGAAGCGCGGCAATCGTCCCCCGCGCGATGTCGTCGACGTAGGTGAAGTCGCGACTTTGCTTCCCGTCGCCGAAGACGGTGATCGGAGTCCCCTCGGCGATCCAGCGAATGAATCGAAAGACGCTCATGTCGGGCCGTCCCGCGGGCCCGTACACCGTGAAGTAGCGAACCACCGACACGTCGATTCCGTGTAGATGGTGATACGTGTAACACAACGTTTCGGCCGCCTTTTTCGAAGCCGCATAAGGCGAGAGTGGACGGTTCGTGTCGGCGTCTTCACGGTAAGGAACCGGATTGTGCGATCCGTACAAACTCGACGTCGACGCTAGTAAGAACTTCGTAATGCCCGTCTGCCGACATAGCTCGAGCAACGCCAGCGTTCCGTCGACGTTCGTGTGGTAATAGACGGCCGGATCGCGCACACTCGCCCGCACACCGGCTCGGGCCGCAAGATTGACCACGGCCTCGACGGGCGCGGCGTTGCCGGCGGAAAGCTCGGGAAAAGCCGCCCGAATCGTGTCGAGCTCGACGATATCGCACTCGACGAAGCGAAACCGTTCGTGCCGCGAGAGTTGTTTAAGACGCCACCGCTTCAACCGCGGGTCATACGCGTCGTTGATCTCGTCGACACCCAATACTTCGTGTCCGGCGTCGAGGAGCATCGCGCTAACCCGCGAAGCAATGAATCCGGCGCAACCGGTCACCAGGAACTTGGCCATCGTCGCCCTTTCGTCGCCCCTTCGACAACAGGGGTGTTGCCGCTACGCCTTGCGGATTTTCTCCCTGCCCTCGACCACGTTTTTCGTCGCGTTGCGCGTATCGACGACCAACTGCGCGTGCTTGACGATGAAATCGTAATCGTAAGCCGAATGGTCGGTCGCAATGAGAATGCAATCTTGCGACGCGAGGAACTCGGGGGTGAGTTCCGAGCTCTCCATGTCGGGCACGTCGTAATGCCGCATCGAAGGCAAACGCGGAATGTGCGGATCGTTGTAGCTCACATCGGCCCCGCGTTCCAACAGCAGCTCCATCAGCTCGAACGACGGGCTTTCACGCGGGTCGTCGACGTCCTTCTTGTACGCCATCCCCAAGATGCACACCTTGCTGCCGCGAAGCGGTTTACGATGCTCGTTCAAAGCGTCGATTACCCGTTCGATCACGTAACGAGGCATCGACGTGTTGACCTCTCCGGCCAATTCGATGAAGCGGGTGTTCAATCCTTCTCGGCGTGCCAGCCAACTCAAATAGAACGGATCGATCGGAATGCAGTGCCCGCCGAGCCCCGGTCCGGGATAGAACGCCTGAAAGCCGAACGGCTTCGTTTTCGCGGCGTCGATGACTTCCCAAATGTCGATTCCCAATCGCTGGAACAAGACTTTCAGCTCGTTCACCATCGCGATGTTGATCGACCGATAGGTGTTTTCGACGATCTTGCAGGCCTCGGCAACCTCGGCCGACGAAACGGGAACGACCTGCACGACCGCCGCACCGTACAAGGCGACCGCCAACTCGGTGCTTTTCGGCTCGATCCCGCCGACGACCTTGGGAATCCGCTCGGCCGAAAAATCGGGGTTACCCGGGTCTTCCCGCTCGGGACTGAACGCCAAGTAGAAGTCTTCACCGACCTTCAAGCCGCCGGCTTCCAAGCGGGGCAACATGACCTCGCGGGTGGTGCCGGGATAAGTCGTGCTTTCGAGCACGATGAGTTGATCGCGACGCAGCACGGCCGCAATCGCGTCGGTGGTCTTTTCGATATATTGCAGGTCGGGGTCGCGAGAGGCGTTCAACGGCGTCGGCACGCAAATCAAAATCGCGTCGGGTTCGGAAAGCCGACTCATGTCGCAAGTCGCTTCGAATTGCCCGGCCTTCAACCATTCCTGAATCCACTGCGACGGAATATGGCCGATATAGCTTTCGCCGGCGTTGAGCTTCTCGACCTTGGCCGGATCGACGTCGAACCCCAAGGCGGCATACCCGGCCTTGGTAAACGCCCGAATCAGCGGCAGCCCCACGTATCCTAGGCCGACGACCCCGATCTTCGCGGTGCGATCCTCGATTTTCTTTTTCAACTCGGCAAATGCCATCGGTCGTATCTCCCGGAACACCCCCTATTCGGGCGGCAAGCAACATCTTCCAACGTGACAAGTCTAGCACATTCCCATCCCATGAGAAACGGCCGAAAGACGCCTTACCAAGGCATCCTCCGGCCGCATAATCGTTTCTCCCGTTCACGCCGGAACCAAGCCGCCGCGACGGTCATTCCTTCGGCAACAGGTCGGGCGGGTTGCCCTCGATAAACTGCGCATTGAGCGCCTGGGCCTTTTCTTTCGTACTGTAGTCGGGATAGACCACGCCGCCGGTGACGCCGTGCGCCGCCAGGACGCGAGCAGCCTCCAATCGTGCTTCACCGGCCAACTCGAGCGAAGCGGTCAACACCCGCAAGCACTCGGCGGGCGAGTGGAATCCCATTCCGTTGTTCGCGGCGACGTAATCCCACCGCAATTGGGCCGCCCGGATGAGCGAGCGGGCTTGTTCCAACTCGTCGTCGGAAGCACCGGCTTGCATGCAGGCCGCCACGTCGAAGTGCGCCTTGCACAACGCATCTTCGGCACGACGCCGGGCCTCGCGGATCTTGTCCTGAGTGGCCTCGACCCGCGCACGAATCTCTTCTTCACCCCACCGGTGGCACACGGCACAGGAATTCTCGATGTTCAAAAGCGGACTTTGAACGTGGTGATCGGTAAACTTCACGCCGCCTTCGCTCATGTAGGGCATGTGGCAATCGGCGCAGGAAACACCCCGATACGCATGGATGCCGGTCATGTACACCTCGTAGTCGGGATGCTGCATCTTGACCATCGGCGTCTTGCTGACCGCGTGGGTCCAGTCGGCAAAGTCGGACTCGTCGTAGTACTCTTCCATCTTCTCGGGCGACGTTCCCTTATCCCAAGGGAAGGTCAAGTACTTGCCGTCCCCCTTGAAGTAATACTCGACGTGACATTGGGCACAGACGAGCGTTCGCATCTCTTGGTGCGAAATCGACTTCAAGTCGCGTCCTTGCCGTTGCAAGGCTTCTCGCAGTGCCGGCCGCGTGATCGTCAATTGCATCGTCTCGGGATCATGACAATCGGCGCAGCCGATCGGGTGCGTGATTTCGTCCTTCAGTTCGGCGAACGACGCCTTGTAGAACTCGGCGGTTCCCATCTCTTCCATCAATCGCGGCACGTCGGGGCTCTTGCAGGTCCAGCACGTTGCCGGAGTTTTCGCCCCGACGCGTGCGGTCGACGTCACGTCTTCGATCGCGTACACGTGTCCGCGAGCCTGGCGATATTCCTTCGCGAAACCGTAGCCGGAAAACAAAATCACGTTCGCTGGCGTATCTTCCAGATAATCCCGCGGAAACGCACCGCCGTACTTCGTCTTCGTCGTATCGTCGAGCATGCGACGATACCGGTCGTATTCGCGGGGAAAGTTCTCGGCCCACTTGCTGCTGTCGGTTTCCCAGCGACCGATCGGCTTGAGAGGTTTCTGGGGCAATGCTTCTTGACGCCGTTGCAAGATCGAACTGCCCAGTACGCCGATCAACACGGTAGCGATCAACAGCACGGCGAAGATCGCCCAGCCTACCCAAACAGCTCGGTTTTCAGCCCCGCCGGCCGATTGCTCTTTGCCCATCGCTTCGTCTCCCTCTTTACCTGAAGCCGGTTCTCCCGCCACGTCGTTTGTAATTCGAAACGTGCCCCTTACAACGGTCGGTTAGTGTTCCTCTGCCTTTTCCCGGACCGGGCGTCCGCCGATCGTGACTTCGGAATCACGCCAATCGACCGGCGGCAACGCCGGATCGAGATAGCCGGGAGTTGAAGCCAGACTGCGCACTCGACCATGCGGCACCTCGCGATGACACTCCCAACACCGCAGGTCGTCTTGGCGGTGCACGACCAAAGACGATTCGTCGAGAATCTGTTCGTGACAACGCCGACAATTTTCTTCGACCACCGGCACGGCCCGCTCCGACAGCTCGATGACCTGCGGTTCCCAACGCATCGTGAAGACCGTCGAATGCCACAAGCCGTCTTGTGCCTTGAACAACCAATGCCGGAAGAACGAATCGTTCGGCACGTGACAATCGTTGCAATGCGCCACCTCACGGTGGCTGCTGTGCTGCCAAGTGACGTATTCGGTGCGCATCACGTGACAGTTGACGCACACTTCGGGATCGTCACTCAAATAAGAAGGCGCTCGCGAGATATGAACGACCACGATCGCCAAACCGCAACAAATACCGGCGGTTGCGAAAATCAGAAGTCGCAGGCCCCGCGGAATAAACGACAAGCCCAGCAGGCTCGGCAATCGTCCCGCGTCCGTCGACGAAGCCGCCTTACCGGTACCAGAAGATTCCTGAACCACCGGTCCCCTCCCGGAATGTCAAGAAAACCTGCTGCGGGCGGTGTACCCACCGCATCCCTCCAAAAGATGCTACTTTTTATTTCATGTCACCGCAATGATGCGCCGAAAACTCGTGTTTTAACGCGCACTCGGCAAAGCCGAGCGTCGCCGACGGCTTTCCGTGCCGTCGGCGACGTATCGGATTTGCGATCACCGCGGCTACGCGACGTCAGACGACGGCCAACGCGTGCTTCAAGTCGGCCTGCGGGTCGCTGCCGGTCAACCGCAGGTCGTACTTCTCTTGCAGAATCTTGAACACGTTCGGCGTGATGAACGCAGGCGGTTTCGGACCGATCGTGATTCCCTTGACGCCCAAGTAAAGCAACGTCAAGAGCACGGCCACCGCCTTCTGTTCGAACCACGACACGACCAGCGTCAACGGCAGGTCGTTCACCGTGCAATCGAAGGCCTCGGCCAACGCGACGGCCACCTTGATGGCACTGTAAGCGTTGTTGCACTGCCCCATGTCGAGCAATCGCGGCAGGCCCAACAACTCACCGTAATCGTGATTACGAATTCGGTACTTGCCGCATCCCAGCGTGAGGATGAACGAATCGGGCGGGGTCGCCTTGGCGTACTCCGAGAAGTAATTCCGACCGACTTCCGCCCCGTCGCAACCGCCGATCACGAAGAAGTGACTGATCTTCCCGGCCTTGACCGCTTCGACGATCGTGTCGGCCATGCCCAGAATGACGTCTTGATGGAAGCCGATCGTCGAGGTGCGAACGATGTTCTCAGGCAACGGCGCACATTGCTTTGCCTTTTCGACGACGATCGAGAAATCGTCGTCGGTGATCCGCACGCCGCCGGGAACGGCCGTGCAACGCGTCGTGAACACGCGATCTTTGTACGACTCCCGCGGAATCAGGATGCAATTCGTCGTCGCAACCACCGGGCCGGTAAACGCCTCGAATTCGTTACGTTGTTTCTGCCAAGCGTCGCCGAAGTGACCGGCCAAGTTGGGATGTTCGCGCAACTTGGGATACATGTGGGCGGGAAGCATCTCGCCGTGCGTGTACACCTTGACGTCGGTGCCTTCGCAGGCCTTGAGAATGTTTTCCAAGTCGACCATGTCGTGGCCGGTGACCAGAATCCCGGGACCGGCGTGTGTGCCTTCTTCGACCTGGGTCGGCGACGGTTTCCCGTATCGTTCGACGTGTCCTTGGTCCAGCATCTCCATCACACGGAGATTGTGTTTGCCGCATTCGAGCACCAGCTCGAACATCGATTCGAGGTCGAAATTGACATTGGTGACCGTCGCAAACAGACCTTCTTCCATGAAGGCATCGACTTCTTCATCGACCTTCCCCAACCGGCGGGCATGGTGCGCGTACGCCGCCATCCCCTTCAGGCCGTACAACAGGGTTTCTTGCAGCGATTGGACGTCGGCGTCTTTGCCGCACACCCCCGGAGAGACCGTGCAGCCCACACCTTGTGCCGTTTGTTCGCATTGATTGCAGTACATCCGACTTTCCTCCTCGAAACTGAAGTTTCCTACCGCGTGGCTCCCCGATGAGTTTTCCTCTGAATTCGGCCGTCGCCCGATGAGCGATTCACCGAAGTCAACGATATAATACGGGACTACCCAGTCGCAGGAATTGATCTAGGTCAATTCCGCCGAACTTTTTTCCCGCAATTTGCTGAAAGCGATCGGTGAAGCCCCCTCGAAAGGACAACAGGCACCCCCCCAGCCCACCGAAGCTTCGCAAATTAACACGCAACGACCGTCATTTCTTAGACCGAATTCTTGTCCGACGTCAAAAACGTGTCGGCAACCGATAAGCTCTATCCATGCAACCAAACGCGATCGACATCTTGGCAAACTGTCCACTGTTCTCGGAAGTCGACGAAAGCGGCTTTCAGCAGCTCGTGACCATCGCACGCCTCGTGCGGTTCCCCAAAGGACAAATCATCTTTCGCGAGGGAGAACCTTGTCCGGGAACTTACGTCGTCGGTCAGGGCATGGTACGCGTGTTCAAGACCGGCCCCGGCGGCAAAGAACACGTCCTTCACATCGCCGGTCCCGGCCACTCGTTCGCCGAAGTGGCCGCCATGGCCGACATGGCCAATCCGGCGAGTGCCGAGGCCGTCACCGACGTGCTTTGCGTCTTTCTTCCCGCCGATCGGTTTCGGGCGCTGCTCGATGCCGACCACCCGTTCTGCCGCCAGATGCTAACCAGCATGGCCATGTGGGTGCGGCGTCTGGTCCGGCAACTCGAAGATGTCGTCTTGCACGATGCCGTCGGCCGTCTCGCCCGCTACTTGCTCGACATCCACAACGGCGGCTCGACCGACTGCCCCCCATCGGATCTCGATACTCCGCGTGAAATCGAGCTTCCCGCCTTGAAGCGGCACGTCGCGGCCCATTTGGCACTCACCAGCGAGACGTTTTCGCGGACGATTCGGCGGCTGGAAGAAATGGGGGTCATCAGGACGTGCAGCGCAAGCCGCATCGAACTCCTGGATCCTGCCCGCCTTTCCCAGATTGCCCAAGGCGACGCAATGTAAGACCTCGTCGGCCGGTCGCGCCGACGATCATTCCCCCTGAGAGATCTCGTCCGAAGCGGCGGGAATTTCGTTTCCGGGAGCACTTGCCGCCGGATTGCCCCCCACCAAGACGAAGACGGCGACGGCCAACACGATCAATCCGCCGACGGCCATCACGATTTGCGACGCCAAGGCCATGTTCATCGTCAACGACTCGCCCGCGATCAGCTTCATGATCGGGCGTGCCGAAGCCGCCATCGCCGAAAGCAATCCGACTACGAGCAGGCCGATCGTCGCGGCATGCCGTAACTGCGGCATCGCCAAAGCCAGAATGCCGCATGCTTCGATCAAGGAACCGGCCACCACCGGAATCAACGCCGTGGGGTGACTTGCCCCGGTCATCAAGAATGACGCGATTCCCACCAAAAACAGCACGTTTCCGACCACGATGGCGGTGATCGCCATGGCACACCTCTTTCCTTCGGTCACGGGGTTGGGAATCGATTCGCCGGTTCGACGCGCGCCGGTTTACGAAACCGAGGCACCTCGCACTTCGTCGATCATGGCCCGAAAGCGATCGAACAAATATTGGCTGTCGTGCGGCCCCGCCGAAGCCTCGGGATGATATTGCACACTGAAGGCGGGCAGTTCACGGTGCCGCACACCTTCGACCGTGTTGTCGTTCAAGTTGATGTGCGTGACTTCCAGCCCGTCGGGCAAGGTGTCGGGATCGACGGCGAACCCGTGATTTTGGCAGGTAATTTCAACGCGTCCGGTCTCGTAGTTGAGCACGGGCTGATTCGCACCACGGTGTCCGAACTTGAGCTTGAACGTCTTGGCCCCGCAGGCCAACGACAAGAGTTGATGCCCCAAGCAAATCCCGAAGATCGGCACCTTCCCCAGCAAGCCGCGAATGGTCTGTTGGGCGTATTCGACCGGCTCGGGGTCACCGGGGCCGTTCGATAAAAACACGCCGTCGGGCTTCAGGGAAAGCACCTCCTCGGCCGAAGCCGTACCCGGCACGACGGTCACGCGGCAGCCGGTATCGAACAAGTGGCGGGCGATATTATATTTCATACCGAAGTCGAGCGCGACGACGTGCGGTGCTTCAGGGTCGAGCTCCATCCGCGGCTCTGTCCCGAGTTTCATCCATCGACTGAGGGGTTGCGACCATTCGAACGGTTTTTCGGGCAACACTTCCCGGACGAGATCGCGTCCCACCAGCCCGGGGCTGGCTTTGGCCTTTTCGACCAACCGGGTATCGTCCAGATCGACGGTCGACAGAACCCCTTTCATCGCCCCGTGGATGCGCAGCCGACGTACCAGCGCCCGGGTATCGATTCCTTCCAGCCCGACGATCCCGAAGCGTTTCAGGAAACCGTCGAGGTCGCCGTCGGCCCGGAAATTGCTGACGCGAGGACTTCGTTCCCGCACGATGAACCCCGCCAAGTGGGGCTTCCAGCTCTCGAAATCCTCCTCGTTGACCCCATAGTTCCCGATCTCGGTATAGGTCATCGTGACGATTTGACCGCGGTAACTGGGATCGGTCAGGATCTCTTGGTAGCCGGTCATCGAGGTATTGAAGCAGACTTCGCCGTCGACTTCTCCCTCGGCCCCGAACGCTTTACCGGTGAATACGGTGCCGTCTTCCAAGGCGAGCTTTGCGATGCGCGTCATGAAATCTTTCTTCCCGATCGAACTCGTTGCGTGAACTTTCTGCGGGCTTCACCTCGGCTTACCATGCCGCCCGTTCGTCGCTACCGCTAGGGTTTACCCACCCCTTTGCAACCGTCCTTGAATGTTCGCTTCCGCCTACCGGTCAAGTTGAAATCGAATCTTCGATGCGACTTGGTTAAAGTCGGCCTGCCCCATCGCACGATAGCAACTACACGGCTGTTGGGTCTTCGGAGGATCGCGTCAAGCAACCCTCCGTCAGCCGTACCCAAGGGGTTCTTGCACCGGCGAGCAAGAGCCCTTTTTTCGTGCGCCGAATGCCCGTCGACCGCGTCTTCATCCGCGCCCGCTTCGAGGCGAGTCACGAAACTTGCCGTAATCGCCGCCCCCGGTGAGCGCGCACGGCGAGGCGCCAAATTGCGTCTATTTTACGGAACGTTCCGGAAAATTGGTAGGACGTGCGACCGGGCCGTTCGGCTGCATCTCGGCCGGTTTCTCGGCAAAACGTTGCGTCTTGCGCCTTTTTCAAAAAACCGCGCGACTATTGCCCCAACGCGCGGCCGATCTGGCGAACGGCCTGACGTAATCGACTGGTATTTTCGACCAGTGCCATGCGCAAATACCCTTCGCCCGAAGGCCCGAAACCGCCACCGGGGCTGACGGCCACGTTGGCTTCCTCCAAAAGCTTCATGGCAAAGTCGAACGACGACATGCGGCTCGCCCACGGCTCGGGCATTTTCGCCCACACGAACATCGTGGCTTTGGGGCGTGTGATCGGCCAACCGAGTCGCTCGAGCCCCTCGCACAGCACGTCGCGACGTCGTTGATACTCTTTGGCTTGGGCCTCGACGGCGGCATCCGTGTGCCGCAGCGCCATGATCGCCGCGATTTGGATCGGCCGAAACATGCCGTAATCGTAGTACCCCTTGACGGTGGCCAAAGCGCGAATGATTTCCTTGTTACCGGCGCAAAAGCCGACGCGCCATCCGGCCATGTTGTAGCCTTTGCTCATCGTCGTGAACTCAACGCCCACATCCCGGGCGCCCGGCGCCGCCAAAAAGCTGGGGGCCTTGTAGCCGTCGAACGTCACGTCGGCGTAGGCCAAGTCACTGACGACCATGAAGCCGTATCGTTTCGCCAGTTTCGCCAATTCTTCGTAGAAATACGGCTCGACCACCGCCGTCGAGGGATTGTGAGGAAAATTGACGACGACGACCTTCGGGCGAGGGAACAGGTGACGGCAGGTGAAAGAAATCCGCGACAAAAACTTGTCGGGATCGGCCACTTCCAAGGCAATCACGTTCGCCGAAGCCAACACGATCCCGTACACGTGCGCCGGATAGGACGGAGACGGAACGATCGCCGTATCTCCCGGTCCCATCAAGGCCAAACACAAGTGGCTGAATCCCTCTTTCGATCCCATGCACACGAGGACTTCCTCTTCGGGATCCAGCCGAACGCCGTGTTGCTTGAAGTACTTCGAAGCGACCTCGCGACGCAGATTGATAATTCCCGCCGAAATGGTGTATCCGTGGTTCTTGGGATCGCGAGCGGCTTCGGCCAGCTTCTCGATCACCAGATCTTGCGGCGGATCCGAAGGATTCCCCATGCCCAAATCGATCACGTCCTCGCCTGCCCGGCGCTTTTCGTACATCAACTTGTTGATCCGGGCAAACAGGTACGGCGGCAAGCGCAGTACGCGATCGGCCACCGGAATCGAAAACTTCTGCGTTACCACGGTGGAATCCACCGGTCGAGCCGGTTCGCCGTTGTTCGTTTGCGTAACAGACGGATTGGTCACGTCTTCTTGCTGCATAAAACGCCGTTCCTTTCCCCACGCCAGAGGGGCCACTGGGCCGATCAGTTCACGTTCGCGCACTCGACTTTCCGCATCGCCCTTACCGAGCGGGAGCACGGTCTCCCGGCATCGGCGTCGTCGTTTGCCGTAACCCTATGAGTTTAGCGAGGAAACGCCGTTCCGAAAATAGACGGTCGACACTCTTCCGCAAAGAGAGAACAAACGAGCGAACGGTTCACGCGTATTCTTGATAAAGAGGCGTCACGACGACCTCGGCCACGTGGGCCCGCGCAGGTAACTTGGCGATCGTCACCACCAAGGCGGCAATGTCTTCCGGCTGGAGCATGACGGCCTTCCGTTCCTCAGGAACGGGCTCGGGTCTTTGGTCCAGAATGGGGGTGTTGACCTCCCCCGGATAGATGTTCGTCACGCGGATGCCGCGATCGTGTTCTTCAAGGCCGGTTATCGTTCCCAAGGCCGTCATCCCGAACTTCGATGCGCAATAAGCAACACCGGCCAGTTTCAGCGCCCGCTTTCCGGCAATCGACGAAATGTTCACGATCAAGCCGTCGCCGCGAGGCCGCATGACCGCCAACGCCTCTCGGATACAGTTGTAAGCCCCGGTCAAGTTGACGGCGATGACGCGATCCCAGTCTTCCGGCGTCATCGTTTCCATCGAACGATGGACGATATTGATCCCGGCACTGTTCACAAGGATGTCGATCGGTCCGAGCGTATCGCTCAGCCATTGAAACGTTTCTGCCACCGATTGACGATCGGCGACATCGCATGTGTGCCACGCCGCTTCGCCGGGAATCGACGCGGCGGCATCGATCAGGCGCTGTTCGTTTCGCCCCACGATGGCAACCTTCGCCCCTTCGGAAGCCAGCGCCTTCGCGATTCCGAGACCGATCCCGCTTCCACCGCCGGTCACCAAGACGACTTTTCCCGCCAGCGCCATCGCCGGTTCCTCCTGATCTTGCCGTAACTTGCCGTTTTGTATCCCCCTCTCGGCCGCCACTTGAGGGCGTACACACGTACGGGCCGATTGTACCGCAGGCTTCGAGCTCGCGTAACGGCACCACCGCAAGAGCCGCATGCTTACCGATCGATCGAACCGCCGTTTCAGGCTTTTGACGCCTTTCCGTTGAATAGCCCCGGTGGAGAGTCGATAATGTCTACACACAGGGGCAAGAAAACCCCCGAAGCGAAGGGGGCGGCTTTTCTCTTCCTCGTTGGACGCGGCAAGTGATGACCTACGATTCGCGACAAATCGACGACACAATCGAGATCGTCACGCCGGAGAACATCGCGTTTCGCTTCCACTTGGCCGGTCCGGCCCGTCGATGCAGCGCCTTTTTGATCGACGCGTTCCTCATCTTCGGCACGCTCTTTTTCATCACGATGGGCCTGGCGATGATGGCGAGTTTGGTGCCCTCGCTCAACGAAATCGCGATGTTCACCACGTTCGTTTTGTATCTGGTGATCCCCTGGCTGTACGGCGGCCTGTTCGAATGGCTTTGGTCCGGAAAGACCCCCGGCAAGGTCGCCTTGGGGATCCGCACCGTATCGACCGACGGAAGCCCCATCACCTTCACGCAGTCGATCATGCGAAACCTGCTGCGGGCGGCCGACTTGCAACCGATCGTCTTTGGATTGGCGGGATTGGTGGTCTCGATGATGAATCGTCGATTTCAGCGACTGGGCGACCTGGCCTGCAACACGATGGTCGTCGTCGATCGCCGTTCCCACGCTGCGACGTTGCCGGCGGTCGCCGACCCTCACATTTTGGCGCTGGCCGAGCAGCTTCCGGGAAAACTCGATTTGCGGCCGGGATTGCGACGTGTGTTGGCCGACTACGTGCAGCGACGTCACTTGTTTTCTCCCGACCGACGCCGAGAAATCGCCGAACCGCTGGCCGCGGTATTGCGGGAACGCTACGGACTTCCGGAAACGGCCGATCCCGATGCCGTTCTCGGGGCGTTCTACTGCCGCGCTTTTTTCGACACGACAAGGCCTTCCGCTTCGACTCGATTCGGCCCGGCCGCCGGCCCCTTTGCCGCCGCGACGCCTTCTCACCCGTTTGCAACCCCTGTTGCCGGGACGACACGTTGATCCGAAGCAGGTACGGGCGTCATGAACACCACCGACCTACTCGCAAGCCGAAAAGCCGACTGGAAGCGACTGGAACAGCTCTGCGACACTCTTTCGACTCGGTCGGGCCGCGATGCCAGACGGGTTCTCGAGTTTTCGCAACTGTACCGCGCCGCGTGTGCCGACCTGGCCCTGGCCGAGGCCTACCAACTGCCGCAAGAAACGGTGGAACACCTCCATCGCCTAGTCGGCAAGGCCCATAACGTTCTTTACCGCAAGCGAAGCGCCCTGTTTCGCCGATGGTTCACGGTCCTCTTCCGTGAGACACCGCCGCGTCTTCTCTTCGACGGCGTGTTTTGGGTGGTGTTCGTTCTGTTCTGGAGCACTTTTCTCGGCAGCATGTACTTGGCATATCGCGACACGGCCTTTGCCGAGGCGGTCGCCGGCGCCGAGGCTTTGTCCGAAATCGAGGCGATGTATTCCGAGAAGCCTGCCGATTGGGACTACTCGCAAATCCACCGCGCCGGTTTTTACATTCAACACAATATAGGAATCGCCCTGAATTGCTTTGCGCTAGGGCTGCTGATGATGGTCCCCGGCGCGTTGTTGCTGCTGAGCAATTCGATCCTGCTGGGAACGCTGTTCGGCCACATGAGCTCGACCCAATTCTCCGGGAATTTTTTCGAGTTCGTCACGGCCCACGGACCGTTCGAGTTGACCGGCATCGTTCTCGCGGCGGCGTGCGGCATTCGATTGGGCTACGCCATCGTGTCGCCCGGCAAGTGGACGCGGCGTGCCGCGTTGTACCACGCGATGCAGAACGTCGCCCCCAAGCTGGTCGTCGCCGTTGCGTTTTTCGTGTTCGCGGCGTTCATCGAGGGCCTCATATCGCCCTCGGCGCTGCCGTACGCTGTGAAATTCGCAGTCGCCGTCGTTTCAACGGTGGCGATTTGTCTCTACATTTTCGGACTGGGATTAGTCAACCGCCGCCATGCTCGATCTCACTGATACCTCGATCACGATTCGCCGGCGCACCCCGTACGAAGTCGCCGATTTGGCGTTTCGCCTATGGGGCACCGACGGGCTACGCATGGTCGGTGCATTGCTCGTCGGCGTGTTGCCGTTCTTTGCGATAAACAGCGTTGTCGTGCAGCTCCTTCTGGAGTACGGATACGAACCGTACTTCCACGACTTGGATTTCGGCGGATGGTTCTTGGGCGTGCTCGTGCTTATCATTCTCTGCGAATACGAAGGACCGCTCGCAGCCTCTTTTCTGACGGCGTACCTCGGTGAAACATTTTTCGAACGCAAAGCGTCGCGGGGGCATGTGATCCGACGCACCCTCAACATGATCCCGCAAATGGTCTTTTGGTTCTTGCTTCCGAACCCGTTGCGGATATCGGGTAAATGTTTGCCGGAAATCATCCTTCTTGAACAAGCGCCCTTGTTCAAAAAAGGAAACGTCTTTTCGAGCCGGCAGCGATGTAGCCTGTTTCAACGGTACGAACTACACGACGGACTCACTCAATCGTTAACCACCTTGGTGACCGCCGTCCCCCTGTTCTTAGGTTTGGGTTGGTCGTTTGTCCTGGGGATCGTTTTCCTGTTTCCCGCTTCGCTGACGGAAAACGGTTGGACGTACGTCGTCGCCTGGCACATCGCCGCCTGGCTCACCATCGGCTACACGACCACGCTTCGTTTTTTGCATTACATCAACGCCCGCATTCGCTTCGAAGGTTGGGAACTGGAGCTGGCCGTGAAGACGGAAGCCGAGCGTCTGGCCCGCCGCTTCGGTTTCGCCGGAGACGATTCCTGAAGCGAAATCTTGGTCCCTCATCACAACGACAATGGAACTCACGACACGTTCATCCTGCCGACGACCGACGCCTTCGTTCGCAACAGGGCCGTTTCGCTTCGTGCGATCGGCCTTCGTGCGCAACGTGGTGTTTTTCGCCGCGGTGATCCTCGTTGGGGGAGCCACCGCCGCTTCGGCATGGGCATCGCCGCGACCGATCGATCCGATCGAATCGGGGCGGAAAGCCTTGAACGGGCCGGTTTCGTCCCCGCCGTGGTACGATCGCAGCGCCGACCGCGTCGCCCCGGTTCAACCTCCCAAATCGCCCCGCCGGCCCCGCTTGAATTTGCGTGTTCGAACGCCGGCAACCGGTCCGTCGTTGTTTACGATCTTGGTGCTTGTGGCGATCTTCGCGATTCCGGTGCTCGTCGTCATCGCTTATTTTTGGTTGCGCGACCGCGAAGCCGATACGGGCCGACCATCGCCCGCCAAGGCACCTCGACGCCGACACTTGGAAGACTTGCCCGAACACATCGACACGACGATCGACGATTGGGAAGCCGCCATCCGCGAGGCCGTCGCGAGAGGCGACTATCGCCGCGCCGTCGTTTTGTTGTTCGGATACGAACTGATCGAGTTGGACAAGCACGACCGCATTCGCCTGGAACGCGGAAAGACGAATCGCCAATACCTACGAGAACTACGCGGAATGTCGTATTTGCGCAAGTTTTACGAAGACACGATGATGCTGTTTGAAGAAGTCTATTACGGCAACCGCGACGCCGATCCGGAACGCTTCCGGCGGTACTACGAACAACTTCCACAATTCCTCGAAGCGGCCGCGGCGACCCGTTGATCCGGACTGTATCGATTCTCGGTTGTTTTTCGTCACCATGACTCACGACACGACGCACAAGCTGCCCCACCTGAGCTTCTCGAGGCTCGCCGTGTGCGCAGTCTTGCTATCGGTGGCGGCAAGCGGTTGCTCGCCAAGGCTTGAATCGGGATACGGCCGATGCACGGGCACGGGGCGCAACGGCGTCGAAGGGTTGAGTGTGTTCGCCTCGATGCTCGAGCAAGCCGGGCACGATGTGACCGTAAGAACCCGCTTGTCGTATGATCTCTACGAAGCCGACTGCATCATATGGGCCCCGGATGCCTTCTCCCCGCCGTCGGAAGAAACGCGCAAGTTTCTCGATGATTGGCTCGACATAAGCGGATACCATTTGATTTTCATCGGCCGCGAATACAGCGCGTTTCCCTATTACTACGAAAGCGTTGCAGCCGTCGTCGACGATTCTCGGCAACAAGCCGTCTATCAAGCCGAAGCCGAGACGCAAGCAGCCATTTTCGGAACGGTCGTCGAGAGCCTCCCCCAAAAAGAAGAGTGTCCTTGGTATTCCGTCCACCGAACGGGCCGACGCCGCGTTTTGCGCCGTGTCGACGGCTCGCCGCAACTTCTGCGCGGAGTCGACCGGAACAACGTACACTTGGAACTCTACGCCCAATGGAAGCCGCCGGAAGACGCTGAAATCTTGTTGACCGCCGGTCCCGATAACGCACCGTTTGTGTTTCGCACGCCCATCGAAAGTGATCCGGCGTCCCTATGGGGCCCCCTCGAAGCCGACGAAGGCGGAACGTCCGACTCGCCGTTGCTGGAGGAAGCCCCTCCTACCTATCGCTGGGTCATTG
>CAYVVR010000010.1:0-19509 GCA_964454655.1 uncultured Planctomycetaceae bacterium
GAAAAAAGGCCCGTCTCGGTAGAGACAGGCCTTGTGACGTGCAATTCGACGTGCTTTAGACCGCTAACGCTTCGAGAACTGCGTACCGCGGCGGGCACCGTGCAGACCGTACTTCTTTCGCTCTTTCACACGCGCGTCGCGGGTCAGCAAGCCGGCATCGCGAAGCGTCTTTTCAAGCTCGGGATCCATGTTCTTGAGTGCCCGAGCAATGCCCAACTTGATCGCATCGGCCTGGCCGGTCAAGCCGCCGCCGTTGACGCGGACGATCACATCGACGGCCTCGAGCCGCTCGGTCAGCTTGAGCGGTTCGAGAACGGCATTTTGATGCTGTTTCAACGGGAAGAAATCTTCGAGCGACCGGCGGTTGATGGCGATGCGTCCTTGCCCGGGACGAATTCGCACGCGTGCGACCGCGGCCTTCCGTCGCCCGGTACCGAGAAAGTCGTTCGTGCCTTTGCCTTCGATGATGACCTGTTCTGCCATGATTTCCTTCGTCCGCTGACAAACGAATGGTTATGTGTCTAAAGAGGGCTCTCCAACGATCGATGGGTCAAGTAGCCAACTTCTTACGAAAGCGTCCCTTCTCCTTGATGCCCAGTTCGATCGGTTCGGGCTGCTGTGCCTGATGCGGATGATCGGGACCGACGTAGACCTTGAGCTTCTTGAGCATTTGACGCGCCAGCCGGTTCTTGGGCAGCATCCGCCGTACCGCGTCGATCAGGATCTTTTCCGGATGCTTTTCACGACGTTCGGCAGCCGTTTCCGACCGCAAGCCCGGGTAGCCGGTGTACCACGTGTAGATCTTCTTCGACCACTTTTGGCCGGTGAAGACGATTTTCTCGACGTTCGTGACGATCACGAAGTCGCCGGTATCGACGTGCGGGGTGTACGTCGGCCGGTGCTTTCCCATCAAGATCATCGCAATGTCGCTGGCCAACCGGCCGACCACCTTATCGGTGGCATCGACGACGTACCACTTCTTCTCGAGTTCACCCGGCTTTGCGACGTAGGTTTTTTGTTGTGCCATTGTCGTTCTCGACTGCGAAATGGAGTGTATCGCTGTATCTTTTGGCGACGCGGGCAGTTCCGTTTGCCGCGAGCAGCGGATGCGATGCTCACGACGCTCTGCCGACGGTGGTTTACTGCAATTTTCGGGTCGGAAAACCCGTACTATACCGTCTTCGTTATCCCCTGGCAAGTGGCGGCGGAACCGTCCGGCTTTCCGCGGCGGGGACGCCGTGGCATAATTGGAGCGATGGAAAATGGAAAATTACGGCTGCGGGCGTCACGCGTTCAGCGACGGACTAGCGGCACAAGCGAGTCGAAATCGACGGCGACCGGGCGTTAGGCCCGTCGGTAACCAAGAACCTCTTTTAGGGCAAGAATCCGGCGATGGTTGCGTCTTTTGAATACATCGAGCAGGTTCTTCAATCGCTCAAAGCTGCGACGGAAGCGAATCTAGCGACGCCCGGCCGTTCCGGTAACGTCGTCGAACTCACCCCCGAACTGGCCGACGAGGTGGTAGTGACCGGCGATTTGCACGGTCATCGGCGCAATTTCAACGCGATTCGGCGGTATGCCGCACTGGATCAGCATCCGAAACGCCACCTCGTGTTGCAGGAAGTGTGCCATGGCGGACCGACTTACCCAGCCAACGGGGGGTGCATGTCGCATATGATGCTCGAGGACGTGGCTAAGCTGAAGGCCCAATACCCCGATCGGGTGCATTTCATCTTGGGCAATCACGAGTTGGCCGAGATGATCGACTACCCGATCCAGAAGAACAAGCAGATGCTCAACTTGCTGTTCCGATTAGGGGTTCAGCAGATGTACGGGCCGGCCGCGGAAAAGGTCCGCCAGGCGTACATTCCTTTTTTGAAGAGTTGCCCCTTGGCGGTGCGGCTGCCCGGCGGGGTATTCATTTCGCATAGTATTCCCGAAGCCGTCGATCGTCGCGGTTTCGACCGGACGGTGTTCGAACGCCCCATCGATGCCGTCGAGTTCTTGGAGCACGGCCCGGTGTTCCGGTTGGTTTGGGGACGCGACTATCGGCAAGAGAACGCCGACGCCTTCGCCAAGTTGGTAGGGGCCGAAGTCTTGATCAACGGTCACGAGCCGTGTCCGAACGGCTACGCGACGCCCAATACGCGACAGGTCATTCTGGACTGTTGTAGCGAGAAAGCCTGCCACGCGATCCTACCGGTCGGGCCGTCGTTGACGCAAGAAGACGTCGTCCAACGCATCGACAAGTGGAGCTGAAAGCAACATCGATTCCCCAAACCGGTCCGCACGAAATCGGCGTTGCCCGGTTGCCGAGCGGTTTTTTCACTCGGCCGGTTTCTCCGACGATTCAGGAGCTTTCTCTTCCGGCTCGGCGGGCTTCGCCTCGTCTTTGGGGGCCTCTTCGGGCGGCTTGGTGCCTTCGGGGCGGTCTTCTTCGGCTTTCGGCGGCTCAGGGGATTTGGGCTCGGGTTGCGCGTTAGGAGCGGCATCAGGCGGCGAATCGGGCTGCTTGTCTTCCTCCGAAGGCTTTTCCCGAGGTTGCTCTTTCGGTTGTTCCGCCTGCGGTTTTGGGGCGGATTCTTTTTCCGGCTTGCCGGGTGATTGCGGCGACTTCGGTGTCTCTTGTTTCTCGGGAGTTTTCTCTTTTTCGGCCGGTGGTTTTTCGTTGCCTCCCTCGTCTTTTTCTTCTGTAGCTTTTTCGGAAGCTGCTTGCTCAGGAGGAGCCGCGGGACGCAAACGGCCGGACATCAAGTCGTACATCATGCCCAACAAAACATCGCGCGGAATCAAGTAGGTTTCCGTTCGACCACCACGGGCGATGTTCATGCCGATGACCTTGCCGTCGAGATTCATCACCGGCCCGCCGCACTGATCGGGAGGAATCACCGAGTCGTGCTGCAAGACGACCGGGAAACCGTCTCGCCGATTACTGATGCCGACTCCGGAGCGGTTCTGCATATCCCGCTTCTGCGTGCCGGGAGTCTGAATCGGCTTGAGAACGGCCGTAATGTCGGTGTTCTTACCCCCTCGGCGGATCGTCATGTTTACTTGCTCTTTGGGCCGATGAACGCGGATGGCCGCAACGACGTCGGCCGCCTTCGGTGTTTTCTTACCGTCCACGGCAATGATGATGTCGCCGACTTTCAATCCGGCATCGGCCGCCCCCGACTTATCGACAATGCGGGCGATCTTGGGGCCTTCCTTGGTATCTTGCAACGAGATGCCGAGAACGCCGGGCTGGCGAGGAATCGCGCGTCGCGGCGCGCCGATCACCCCTAAAGTGACGTGGTCATCCTTCCGTTCGGGGTCGGAAATCGGGCACACGACCCAATGACCGGGCGGCGGATCTTGATCGCCGGCCCAGGGGATCGGCGGTAGTCCGTGCACATCGATTTTGAGCATCGCGACATCGAACTGTTCGTGAATGCCGACGACCTCGGCCGGCAATTCCCGACCGTCGGGCAGCTTGCATTTGGCGGGGCCCTTCAGCTCGCTAGCTTTCGTCGTGATCCAGCCGTCGGGGCCGACGATCGTGCCTAGGCTCACGACCTTTCCATCGCAAAGGACTTGTGCCGTCCATTTCAGCCCGTTCTGAGCGATCGGTTCGACGACCGATTCGACCGGTTTCGAATCGCGACCGGGCAAGGCGTCGGACCAAACGTCGCCTTTGGCCAACCGGTCCCATCCGTTTCGGAACAAGTTCACCGGCACGTGATAGTTCATCGAGGTGGAACCGGCGATTCGGCTGTTGATGGCGACGACTTTGCCTTCGAGATCGAACACGGGGCCGCCGGAATCGCCCGCGACCAACGGGCAGTCGGTACGGATCACCGTGTCGTGATTTCGCAGAACGCGTCCCAAACGGACGACCGGCGGTCGCCCCTTCGTGTACCCCAACGGGTGCCCCATCGCGACGACCCACGCGCCTTCGGGCACATGTTCCGAATCGCCCATCTCGACGTGGGGCCAGCCGCCTTCAGGCGGGTCGCTCGTGATTTTCATCATTCCGGCGTCAACCTCGGTGTTCATGCCGAGCGTTTTACCTTTGGCCGTCTTTCCGTCGGGAAAAATGAACGTGACGTCCTGGTTTGGTTTCCCGACGACATGTCCGGCGGTCAACACGAACCCGTCGCTCGACACGATGACGGCGCTTCCTTGACTTGCCCCGACGCGCACACCGACGACGGCCGGCATGACTTGCTTGATGACTTCATCCACCTGTTGTTCGATGGCTCGCAAGTCTGCGATGCTTTGGGGAGCTTCGGCGACAACGCCTTGTGCCGTCGCCGGGCTGCTCAAAAGAACGGACACGACGAGGGCGATCGCCGTCAGTACGGTCCAACACCGTCCAACGACAAGGGCTTGCCGGGAGGACTCGTAAACTCGCGACGGTCGGAAATTCGACGACAAAAGCTGCATATTCATGGCGAACTGTCGTAGCAAGGTGAACCAATGGAAAAGGCAGGAAGCGAGTGCGATCACGACGCACGATCGCAGCGAGACGGGCGCGATCCCCACACAGGGGAGCCATGAATACCGATTATAATTCGCCGACGATCAGACTCACAATGTTATTTCTTGTGCAATGTAAAATCACAGGCAAAAAAATAGCCCGAACCGTTGGAGCACAAGCGGTTCGGGCCGATGATCGACGCTTATGTGCGGCGACTTTGTGCCTATTCTTTCATGGCATGGTCGGCCGGTTTCACGCCCTTGCGGAATTTGTTCATGCCGAACGGCAACGCGTGAAATTCGCCGACGATCGAGACCTCGGCACGTTTCGGAATCTCCATGTCGAGGCACCAGAATGCCCCGTTGACGATCATGCGACGCACGCCCTCGCTAGGCAGGTCCCAGGCGGCTCCCATGGTCGTGGTGAAGACTTTCCCCTTCTTCCCACCGGGAACCTGATAACTCTTGGTCCACGCGATGGGCATCATGGGATTGTTCTTTTCGCCTGCGACGGGCGGATCGGTCGGCTTCATGCCCGAGAGAACTTGCCCGAGAATGATCGGCGTGCTGTCGCCGGGAAGCGGCAGGCGAACCCGATACACGTCGGTGGGCCCCCAAATATCTTCGCAACCGTTGGTCAGCGGATTATCCTCTTGCCCCGGAGCGATGACCCCGCGGGTGCTTTCTACGCCGTGATGCCCGTGATGGGCGATCCACGTTTCACCCAGCACGACCCGGCCGAAACCGTCTTCCCAGCCCGGCACCTTCGAGCGAAAGTCGTAGCAATGATACTTGCGATCGGCGGGAATCTTGAACGCATGCGTGGCCGTTCGAAGCCCGATGACCGGCTTACCCGCTTTGAGATAGGCGTCGATGTGCGCCATTTGGTCGTCGGGCAAGTTCCGAAAACGCGTTGCGATGATCATCAAGTCGGCCGTATCCAGGGCTTCCAAGCCGGGGATATTGTCGAGCGTGTTGGGATCGATCTCGCCGGTTTCTCGATTGACCGCGAACAAGACGGTGCACCGAAATCCGTGGTGCTTGGCGAGGATTTTGCCTAGCTGCGGAAGCGCTTCTTCGGAACGATATTCTTCATCGCCCGAAACCAAGACGATATGCTTTCCGACGCCGGGACCGGTTTTGCCTTCGTAAACCACCCATTGCGCATCCGAGGCGTACGCCGTGGCCGTGGCAAAAGCCGCAAACAAAGCCAGTAAACCGAGTGTTCCTTTCATGAGATTCCTCCCTACGCAGGTCGCGGCACGAGGCTTGGAGCGACGCTTCGGCCGACGCGATTCGATAATGGTGGCGGCCGTCTCGCTCCAACGCGTGAGTTCGAAAACCAAGAGCATTCAGGTGGGACCAACAATTTGCTTTTCCACGATACTTGCCCGGCCGGCTCGATGCAAACTCCGGACGAATCGGCTGATATGGGAAGACGGGAAAAATGGAGATTGTCCACGAAAATGCATCACAAAACGATGCAATGTCGACGAACAGGCTATCACCCCACTCACCAGAGGGGGCAACCGTCATTTTCGGTGGTCTGAGAGAGGGGCTGTTCGAGGGGCTATCGGCCGAAAACGGCAGCCTCTGAACCGTAGTTGACAGCGGAATGTTCGCCAACCAAACTACAAGAGATTTCACAAGTTGGGAACATGCTGCAAAGCGGCGTGCGACAAACAGGACGACGTATCTCATGGCAAAAAAGAAGGCGGCGAAACGGTCTTCCGGCTCTCGTGGCGCGACCCCCGCGGCGTTGGCTCGCAAGCTCAAATCGCTAGACAATCAGTTGGTCAAGTTGGTAAATGAGCGTGCCAAAGTAGCCGAAAAGCTGGCGAGAATACGTCGTGACGAGGGTGAACAGCCGTTCGTGCTGGCCGAAGAAGACCGCTTGTTGTCCGAAATTCGGTCGTCGTCGCGAGGACCGCTCGATCCCGATGCGGTCCAAGCCGTGTTCCGGGAACTTCTCAGCGGATGCCGAGCTCTGGTGCAGCCGTTGCGGGTAGCGTTTTTGGGACCTCTCTACAGCTATAGTCATTTGGCTGCCGTCCGGCGGTTTGGACATTCGGTCGAATTCTTGCCCGTCGCCACCATTGCCACGGTCTTTGAAGAGGTCCAGCGCAAGCACGCGACCTATGGAATCGTGCCGTTGGAGAACTCGACCGACGGCCGCATCGCCGACACGCTGGAGATGTTCACCCGGGTCCCCCTCCGAATATGTGGTCAAGTTGATCTCGAAATCCACCATGCCCTCTTGGCGCGGTGTTCTCGCAGTGAGATTCATGAGATCTACAGTAAGCCGCAGGCGATGTCGCAGTGCCGAAATTGGTTGGCCAAGCACGTGCCCGCAGCGCGCATGATCGAGGTGACCAGCACCACGACTGCGGCGCAATTGGCCGCCGAAAAACCGGGAGCCGCGGCGATTGCGAGCGTCGAGGCGGGAAAGTACTACGGACTGGACGTTCTCGCCGAAGCGATCGAGGACAATCCGAACAACAGCACGCGTTTCGCCGTCATTGGGGGTGAGGTTCCCCCTCGAACGGGCAAAGACAAGACGGCGCTTATGTTCCAGGTCGAACACAAGCCCGGTGCATTGGCCGACGCGATGAACATCTTCAAACGCAACAAACTGAACTTGACCTGGATCGAGTCGTTTCCGATTCGCGACTGCAAAGGGGCCTATCTGTTTTTCGTTGAATTCCAAGGACACGAAAGTGATTTGCGGGTACGGCGTGCCTTGGAATCGCTGGGTCGAAAGACGCTGCGTTTGGAAGTGCTGGGCGCGTATCCCGCGGGACCGAAGTGCGGCTAGGCACCCCCTCTCGAAGAGGGGCGTCCGGTCGCCCCCCTTGCGTTCTCACGGGCGATCTTGCATGATGTTATCTTTCGTGCCGGGGGTGGTTTGCGCTCAGAGAGCGCATTGATTTCCTCGGCATCGACGCAGCACTCGGTGTCTGCCGAGGCGTCGGCCAGTCGATTTTGAATGCAGCAACGATATCCGGGAGTGAGGTTCAACATGCGTCGCATTTTCGTCGCCGGTAACTGGAAGATGAACATGGATCGTGCCTCGGCCGTGGCTTTGGCCGAGGGCGTTGTCGCCGCCGCCGAAAAGTATGACAAGGTCGATGTGGCGGTTTGCCCGCCGTTTGTGTACCTCGACGCGGTCGCGAATGTGGTCAAGGGGACGAAGGTCGGCCTCGGCGCGCAGAACCTCTACCCGGCACCGAAGGGCGCTTATACCGGCGAGATCAGCCCGGCGATGCTTGTCGACATCGGTTGCTCGTTGGTGATCTTAGGGCATAGCGAACGGCGGGCCATGGGCGAATCGAGCGAATTCGTCAACGAAAAAGTCGTTGCCGCCCTCGAAGCGGGGTTGCAGCCGATCGTGTGCCTTGGCGAAACACTGGCCCAGCGAAAAGCGGACAAGACCCTCGAGGTGATTCGCCGTCAATTCGAAGGGTCGTTTGCGGCGCTTAGCGCCGAACAAATGCTCAAATGCGTGATTGCCTACGAACCGGTGTGGGCCATCGGGACGGGCGAAACGGCAACTCCGCAGCAGGCCGAAGAGGTGCACGACGCACTTCGGAAATTGCTTCGAGATCGCTACAATGCCGAAGTCGCCGATGCCGTGCGAATCCAGTACGGTGGAAGCGTCAAGCCCGATAACGCGGCCGACTTGTTCTCGCAGGCGGATGTCGACGGCGGATTGGTCGGTGGGGCCAGCCTGAAAGCAGATCAGTTCGAAGCGATCATCGCCGCGGGCCAGAAGGTATCCGAGTGATCGGCGAAAGGGAGATGCGGCTTCTTTCGGATTACACGTGCGCGTGCCGCCGGAAGATGCGTGAAAACCGATCGCATGCACCTGTAACGGAATCGGAAGGACCATGAGCTACCTGTTCTTGATTCTCTTGGTGTTCATGTCGCTGTTCATGATCGTGTTGATCCTCATCCAGCGAGGCCGCGGCGGCGGACTTTCCGGCGCGTTCGGCGGGATGGGGGCCCAAAGCGTCTTCGGCACGAAGGCCGGCGACACGTTCACCCGCATCACGATCGGTGCCGCCGCTGTGTGGTTCCTTCTGTGTGTGCTGGCGGTCGGATACTTCCGCCACTACGACTCATCGAAGTTGTTGCGCGACAATTCTCCCGGTTTCAAAGCCCAAACCGAACAAGACGAAACCGGAACCGGAGCAACGACCGAAGACGCCGAGACGAGCGGCGGCTCAGAGTCTTCCGGCGGAGAGTGATCGACAGGGAGCCGGTATGCGGCCCGGTGTTCACATCCGGGAAAGCGGCCGGATCGTTTCTTGTGACCGTGTTCTTGGACGGGAGTCGGTGCCTTGCTGCTGAGCATGACAGGCTTCGGTGAGGCGGTAGCCGAAAGCGATGGCCTGCGGATTCGCGTCGAGACCCGCACCATCAACAGCCGCTATCTCAAGGTGTCGATACGGTCCAACGAATCGATCGGCGCGTGTGAACCGAAGATCGAGGCGGCGGTCCGCCGTCGGATTCGACGGGGAACGGTCCAAGTGTCCGTCCGAATCGAGCGAGAGCCGAACCCCGACGATTTCCGCATTCACGGTGAGATTCTGGCCGCCTATTGGGATCGCATTCAAGAATTGGCAAAGGCGGGACGGATCGTGCCTCCGCAAACGGTCGAACCGTTGCTCGCCTTGCCCGGCGTGGTGACCGAAACGTCTTCCGAGAACCAAACCGGCGAATCGCTGTGGCCCGCCCTCGAGCCCGCACTGGCGGAAGCCCTGGAACGGCTCGACCAAATGCGGCGCACCGAAGGCGAAGCGATGGCGAGCGACTTGCGGGAAAATTGCCGGCGAATCGCCGAGCATCTCGCTCACGTCGAAGCATTGGCGCCGCAGGTCGTCGAAAACTATCGTGAGCGGTTGATCGAGCGGGTAAACCGCATCCTCGCAGAGCACGACGTAACCGTCGAAGCCGGCGACATCGTTCGCGAATTGGCATTATTCACGGATCGATGTGATATTTCGGAGGAAATCGTTCGGCTGAAGAGTCACCTCGATCAATTCGACAAGCACATGCACGGCCGAGAGGTTTCCGGCCGGAAACTCGACTTCCTGACCCAAGAGATGGTTCGCGAGGTCAACACGATCGGTTCGAAGGCGAATAATGCCGGTATTACGCAGCACGTCGTCGAAATGAAGGCGATCGTCGAACGCATTCGTGAAATGGTACAAAACGTGGAATGAAACAGCACCGCGGCAGGATCGTGATCCTTTCGGGGCCCTCGGGCGTGGGCAAGACCACGATCACCGACGCGCTGATGGACGTGGTTCCCGTGCCGCTGGTGCGAAGCGTTTCGGCGACGACGCGTGCCCCTCGGCCGGGCGAACGAGATGGCGTCGACTACCATTTCCTTACGCCCGAACGTTTCGAACAATTACGGAAACAGGGGCAATTCCTCGAATGTTTCGAGGTGTTTGGAACAGGGGCATGGTACGGCACCCTACGGTCGACCGTCGAGCAAGCGCTCGCCGCCGGGAAATGGGTGCTGTTGGTCATCGACGTCCAAGGCGGACTCGAAGTGATGAGACAATACCCCGACGCGGTGGGCATCTTTGTCGAACCGTCGTCGTGGGAAGAACTCGAGCGTCGATTGAGAGGTCGGGGAACCGAAGACGAAGAAACCATCCGGCGACGGTTGGATCAGGCTCGCAAAGAACTGGAAGCCGGTAAACAATATCCGTATCGGGTTGTCAATGATCGCGTAGAACGGGCTGTCCAGGAAATCTGCCGAATCCTGGAAAACGAACAACACAAGTTGGAGGCGGACTCCGATGTATCCTGAGCTGAATGACGAATCGTTGACCGACATGGTAGGCGGTCGGTTCAAGCTGTCGGCCTTGATTCAGAAGCGGCTGGTCGCATTGATCAAAGGGGCGCCGCCGTTGGTCAAGCTCAACACCAACGACAAGATGAAGATCGTCCTGGAAGAGATTCGCCAGGGAAAGATCTACCTCGACACCGATAGCGTCGTCCAACAGGAAGAGCCGGTTCCCGGTGAGGAACCGAGCGAACTTCCCGACTTCGATTCGCTCTAGTCGGCGTACCGACCATGCGAGGACGCGAGATCCTGATCGGCGTGACGGGCGGCATCGCCGCCTTCAAGACCGCTGCGCTCGTCAGCAAGTTGGTCCAGGCCGGTGCCGGGGTGTCGGTCGTAATGACCGAATCGGCGACGCACTTGGTCGGTCCGAAGACGTTCGAGGCGCTCACGGGACGACCGGTAGGGCTCGACGTGTTCGGGCCGTCGCCCCATCCGCACATCGAGCCGGCAGACACCGCCGAGCTTTTTTGCATCGCCCCGGCAACGGCGAACATACTGGCCAAGGCGGCATGCGGCATCGCCGACGATCTCGTATCGACGTTGATCCTTTCGTTCCACGGCCCGATTCTCATGGCCCCCGCAATGAACGTGCACATGTGGAACAAGCCCGCCGTGCAACGAAACGTTCGCCGGTTGCAAGATGACGGGCTTGTTCTCATCGAGCCCGAAGAAGGGTATCTTAGTTGTGGTGCACGCGGCAAAGGACGGATGGCGTCTCCCGAACGGATTTTCGATGAAATTCGCCGTCGCCTGCCGGCCGAATGACGTTGAGAAACAAACGTGAAAAACGCCGAGAGCTTTGCCGGACTACCGATTGCCGCGCGGTAGCCCGTGCGAGTTGAACTCAGGTGGCCTGCCATGCGGGTAGTGATCACGTCGGGCCCGACCCGCGAATACCTTGATCCGGTTCGCTATCTGTCGAACGCGTCGAGCGGGCGGATGGGGGCCGCATTGGCAGAAGCCTTTTTGGCGGCGGGCCACGAAGTCGTCGTGGTCTCCGGCCCTGTTCACATCCGCTACCCCGACGGGGCCAGTGTGGTGCCGGTCGTGACCACCGACGAAATGCTTCAAGCCGTGCGACGCGAGTTCGCGTCGTGCGACGGGCTGATCGGAGCAGCGGCCCCGTGTGATTACCGGCCTGCCATTTACTCGAGTCGGAAGATTTCCAAACGCGGCGACGGCTTGCAACTCGACCTAGTCGAAACGCCCGACATTTTGGCCAACTTAGGGATGGAAAAAGGCCGTCGCTGGATCGTCGGTTTTGCTCTCGAGACCGAAAAGCTGCACGAGCACGCTCTGGAAAAGCTCATCCGCAAAAATTGCGATTTGATCGTCGTCAATCGGGCCGAGGCGATCGACGCCGTCGAAACCGAGGTCGGGGTGCTCGATCCGAACGGCACGTGGGTCGCCAAACTTGCCGGCGACAAGACCAAGGTCGCCTCCGAACTTTGTGCTTTGATCGAAATGCGATTGCAGCGGAGCTAGCGGTCGCGTTCCAAGACCAAGCCAGCTCCGACGCGGGATGACGCCATAGGGGCTCGATGCTGCATTTTGAGAATTTTTGTCTCGAAATTGAGATTTGTAGCGACAAGCCGCGTCGAGAACTGGTATTGTTTTCGGAGCCACGCTACCATAAAAACACGTACGGCATCCCACTGCCGCTCGGTGCTCTTGCCTCGACTTGTTCCGTTGACGTTCTTCGGCAACGGTGCGTCCCCCCGGAGGACAGGATGCCGGCGGATACCGAGGGCGAGGTCTTCCGCGAACGAATCTGTAGGGGAACGCTCGCGGGCACTCCGGGTATCCCGCTTCTGAGTCGGTATTGGGATCGAGGGGAAATCGTTAGGGCCGTTTCCACGAGGCGCGCCCGTATCCGTACCGCATTGATCGGAGGGGAACATGGCTGACTATTCGGGACTTCACGACGCGATCCTTACGGGTGACGCCCGCAAGGCGGAGGAGGTGACCAAACAAGCGCTCGAAGAAGGTGCCGACCCGACCGAGTTGTTGAGCAAGTACATGATTCCGGCCATGGACGAGGTCGGAAACAAGTTCGAGTGCAACGAATACTTCGTTCCCGAACTCTTGATCGCTGCTCGCGCGATGAAGGCGGCGCTCGAGTTGCTCACGCCGCGTCTGGCCGAATCGGGTGCGAAGGCCGCAGGCCGTGTCGTCATCGGCACCGTCAAAGGCGACTTGCACGACATCGGCAAGAACTTGGTTGCTTCGATGCTCGAAGGAGGCGGATTCGAGGTGGTCGACTTGGGCGTCGACGTTCCCCCTGAGAAGTTCGTTGAGGCCGCCCAAGAAAAAGAAGGCACGATCGTCGCCATGTCGGCCTTGCTGACGACCACCATGACGAACATGAGTACCGTCATCGACGCACTCGAACAGGCCGGTTTGCGCGACAAGGTGCGCGTAATGGTGGGAGGAGCCCCGGTAACCCAAGAATTTGCCGACCAGATCAAGGCCGACGGATACAGCGACAATGCCAGCGCAGCGGTGGCGTTGGCTCGCCGTTTGGCCGGTGAACTGGCCGCAGCCGGTTGAGCTACGCCATGTCGCACAAGCAAGCGGGGGGACGCTTGGAGCGGGAACTGGCCGGGGAAAAGTTCATCATCGGCGCGGAAGTCGTCACGACGCGCGGTTATCCGCAGCATGAACAGGCGATTCCGTCCGTCGATCTTGCTCGCGCGCTGTTGGAAGACGAACGCATCGGTTGGATTTCGATCACCGACAGTCCCGGCGGCACGCCGATGTTGCCGCCGGATTGGCTGGCCGGTTTCTTTCCCGAACAGCGCGAGCGGATCGTCGTTCACCTGACCTGCAAGGATCTAAACCGAAACGCCCTCGAGGCCTACGCGTGGCGGTTGGCTGCCGAAGGGATCCGGAACATCCTTGCATTGACCGGCGACTATCCGACGGCCGGGTTCGGCGGAGCGCCGCAGCCGGTCTTCGATCTCGATTCGGTCGGCTTGATTTACTTGTTGTCGGCGATGAACCGCGGTCTCGAAGTGCCCGGCCGCGGTGGAAAGAAGCAAACGCTGCCGCCGACGGACTTTTACATCGGCTGCGCGGTTTCTCCTTTCAAGCGAACGGAGCGGGAACTCGTTCCGCAGTACTTCAAGCTCGTGCGCAAGATCGCGGCCGGCGCTCGCTGGGTCATCACCCAGCTCGGCTACGACATGCGCAAATTCCACGAGGTGAAACTGTTCCTCGAGGCTCGCGGCATCCGGGACGTGCCCGTTGTCGGCAACGTGTACGTGTTGACCAAAGGCGTGGCCCGGTTGTTTCACCAAGGGAAGCTTCCAGGATGCGTCGTCAGTGACGAGCTTTGGGAGCTTTGCAACAAGTACGGTTCGGGCCCCGACAAAGGAAGAGAGTTCTTCCGGGAGCTGGCGGCGAAGCAATTGGCCGTCTTCAAGGGACTCGGATTCCAGGCGGGCTATCTGGGCGGTTTGGCGAAGCCGGAAGACTTCTTCGACATCATCGAACGTGCCGAGCGATTCGGCGAAAACGACTGGCGAGACTTTCTGCGCGAGATTCGGTTCTCGTTGCCCGACGAATTTTTCTTCTTCGAACACGATCCCGAGACGGGGTTGTCGTCGTCGGACCGGATCAACCCCGTGTATCTCGAATCGAAGAAGCGACCCGCCCGTAGCCGCGAGGTGACGTGGAGCTATCGGCTTTCGCGATGGGTTCATCGAATCGCCTTCACTCGCAACAAGGGACTTTGGAATCTTCTCAAACGGTTGTATGCCCGCTGGGACAAGAAGCCCGGCCTCGCGGCGAAAGCGATGTATTCGCTCGAGAAGACCTCGAAGTTCTTCATGTACGGTTGTCGCGATTGCGGCGATTGCAGTCTGCCCGACTGTGCGTATTTGTGCCCTAAACGCTGGTGTTCGAAGTGCGCGCGCAATGGTCCGTGCGGCGGTTCCCACGACGGCATTTGCGAACTCGACGACAAGCCGTGCTTTTGGGCCCGCGTGTACGAACGCCTCAAGGCATACGGTGAGGAAGAAGAAATGCTCACCGGTGAACCGGTTCTCTATAACGCCCAGTTGATGTACACTTCGGCCTGGGCGAACACCTACCTCGATCGGGACCATCATGCTCCCAAAGACGATTCGGCCGACACCGAAGGCAAATCGTCGCCCCCGAACGGCGGATGATGGTGCCGCGGTCGTGTGTTCGCCGTAACGACAAGGACGACGCGACGACGGGAATCGACCGCGGTTCATCGACCGAATCGCGGTCGGTAAAACGCTGGCTTTCCAGAAAGGTGCGATGATGGCAATCGAAGGTCTCACGCTGATCGGCGAAACGATCAATGACTCGGTACCGTCGACCAAGGCGAAGTTCGACGCCGGTGATATCGACGGAATCTTGGAACTCGCCCGTTTTCAAGACGAAAAAGGGGCGGACTACATCGACGTGAACGTCGGTTCTCGGTCTCCCGATTTCATGGCCGAGATGGTTCGCAAGATTCAAGAGGTGACGGCCAAACCGCTTTCGATCGACACGCCCGATCCGGCGATCGCGAAGGCCGGTTTGGAGGCCTACGACATGGACCGGGCCGGGGGCGTGAAACCGATTCTCAATTCGATATCGCCGCTTCGGACCGAAATGTTCGAGCTTTACTCGGTGTGTCCGTTTCGACCGATTTTGTTGATCACCGAACGTTTGGTCGACGGCGACTCGGCGGCCTGTCGCACCGCCGAAGAAACCTACCAGGCGGCCAAAGATTTGGTAGCCGCGGCACGAGAAAAAGTGCCCGAGATGACCAACGACGATTTCATCTTCGATCCCGGCATCGCCCCCTTGGCCGGAGATACCGAGGGAAATCTGAAACGCCTGCTCGAAGCCCTTCGAATGATCCATGAAGATCCCGACCTGGCGGGCGTCCATGCGTCGGTGGGATTGAGCAACTTCACCGTCATGTTGCCGTCGAAGCGCAAGGACGGTTCGCCGGTCAAAAGTCCGCTTGAAAGTGCCTTCTTGACATTGGCGATGCCGCTGGGCTTGGACATGATCATCGGCTCGGTCAAGCGGAAATACGCCTTGCTGGAAGAGGATCATCCGGCGATGCAGTGCCTGCGCGACGTGCTGGCAGCCGACGGCTTCGAAGCCATCATGCGCGTCCGACAGTTTTACGCCGAGTAGCCCGACAGCCGATTGCTCGGCCGTCGGTGACGAACCACAATGAAGGGGTGTCCTCACGCGGTGGAGGGCACCTCTTCGTGTTTGTATTCCCACCTTGGTCGTGCCTTCCTGGAGAATCTTCGATGGTCGATACCGGCTGCCGTTCCCGCCGCGAAACGCTGATCGCCCTGTGTTTCTTGCCGTTAATGATGCTTGTCGCCGGACCGGCAACGGCTCCGTTGCTGTGTGCCGACACACCGATGCCCCAAATGGGAAAAAGCGTGACCGATTTCGGGGTGTCGCCCGATAATTCGCCGGAAACGAACCACGAGAAGCTTCAAGCCGCTATCGATTGGGCATCGGAACGCGGGGCCCTGTTGTTCGTTCCGCCGTCGAGTGCCCCCTACCGTGTGCGCAGCGGTTTGACGCTGCGGCGGAACGTGTCGTTGGTGGGGGCGAACGGGCCGACGGGCCGCGGAACTCGGCATCCCGAGCGGGCGCAGCCGGTGGGTTCGGTGTTCGCCATTGAAGACGCCGACGCCCCGTTCATCACCGTGGAAGGCGCCACGCGAATCGAGGGACTCCAGTTCTGGTATCCTCACCAATCACGTACCGATCCGGCCAAGATCATCGCCTATCCGCCGACGATCCGTGCTTCGGACAAAACACCCGCCCAAGGTGTGTTCTTGTCACGGCTCACGTTCTACGGCGAGTTCTTCGCCATGGACTTTCGCACACGGCGAAACAACTGTTGCGAGCTGGTGACGATCGAGCACTGCTACGGTTATCCGCTCGGCGGCCGTTTCGTGGCGATCGACTACTGTTACGATATCCCCCGCGTGCTGCATTGCCATGTGAATCCGTCGAATCAACGGTTTTTCGCGGGCGGCTTCAGTCGGGCCGTCATCGACAGCGTCATCGCTCGGAAGACGTTCGCCTATTCGATCGACCACACCGACAACGCACAACTGGTCGATGTGTTCACTTTCGGGACCTACGGCGGTATCCGTTTGGGGCCGGCGACCTACGGACAGTTGACCAATTTCAATTTCGATTGTGTGACGGTCGGAATTCACAAGTCGGGCGACTCGACGAAAAACCGCAATTGGCAGATCGCGCAAGGTTCGATCATCGCCAATTGCGGAGAAAAAGTGGAAGACGTTCACCCGATCATCATCGACGGCATGGGGCATACCTCGCTGGTCAACGTCGAGGCGTTTTCCGGCCTGAACGGCGCCGTAACGGCGATCGGACGGTCGTTCGATTTCCTGCTGGTCGAGGGAGACCGCAAGTTGACGATCAGCCTGTTCGGCTGTCGCATGCGCGATTACGTGGCCGATTCGCCGCTGACGATTCGTAATCCGAACGCGGTGATCCAAGCCGTCGGATGTTTGGACCGGGATGAAAATCCTTACCGGTACCCGTAAACGTTACCGCTCAAGGAACGCCGCCGTTCGCAAGACGACCGATCCGACGACACACGGTTTTCCGTCGGGACACGTGATGGTGACGACGTTCTTGTCCGCGATCCAATCGACGGGAATGTCGGCCATCTTGCAGACGGCGTATTCGTCCGTCCCGTAATCGTCGAGGCGCTCGGCGCAGTGTTCTTCCACCAGCGGAACGACACGACCGTTGAAACGAACGCGGACGTCGTGGCCGGCGCCTTGAGGACGACACAAACCGATGCGCAGTTGCGCGTACGCCAACGATTCTCGTTCATCGACCGCTATATTGATCTTGGCTCTGGAGTCCTCGACCGGAACGACGACGGCATCGCCGTACCACGCCCGCTCATCGACTCGGCGTAGCTCGGGAATGGCGGCGGCGTAATCGGCACGGATCAGCACGGCTTCACCGCCGGCGATCGTAATCGGTCCGATACCTTCTTCTCGCAGGTAGGGTGTGAAGTCGGCATTCTGCCCGATGCGCCGGACGACGGATTGCCGGGGATGAACCGGAAAATCCATGTCGAACTGCACGCGGTGCGGTACGTCGGACAGATTGTTCATCACCAAAAAGAGCGTGTTCTCGTGCACGAACGCCCGGGCTTGAATATCGGGATCGTCGGCTCGACAGACGACGCGCCGGCCTTCTAAGTCACGGAAGAACTCATAAAACCGGTGCAACGCCGAGGCAACCCACCGCGATTTGTCTTCGTAGCCGTACGGTGTGTACAACGTCGCGTAATACGTCGGATCCCACGACATCGATTCGAGAAGAATGAACGGCACGGCCTTTTTGACGACGTGAGGATGGTCCATGAACACGAGGGTATTGGCGATCGACGAGCGAATTTGCAACGCGTTGTGGAGCGACCGCTTCTTCATCTCGCGTTCCCATCCCTTTTCGGGAAAACTCTCGGTAAGTTGCTCGATCAGGTCGTCGGCCCCGTACCCGCCCGTTTCGGAAACGACGATCGGGACTTCTCGCTGCCAGCGGTTGTGCGTGTAGTTTTCAACGAGATCGAACATGCCCTCCAGCGGCAATCCGCCGGTAATGCGACCGCCGAATTTACCGTCGCGATTGCGGTAGTAGTCGTACACGTGGAAGGAATAGAAATCCAACCGGCATTGGGTGTCGTCGATGAATCGCCGCAGGCCTTTGAACGAGTTGTATTGGTTACGGTAGAAGTAGGCGACCGATAGGCACGGTCCACCGACCTGCACGCCCGGCACCTCGCGATGGACGGCTTCCATCGTCGCCAAATGCCACTTGGCGATGTGGTCTTCAAGGAAATAAGACCAGTGCGGTTCGTTCATCGGTTCGTAGTACCGCGGCCGGTCGAAGTCGCCATACGCGTACTTGAGAGCCGCCGCCGACAATTCGGCCGCCGCTTCGATGTTTTCCGGCAATACATTATCGCTGTGCTTGCCGTCGCTCTCTTTGTCGACTTGCGGTGTCGTGTGCCTACCCATGAATTCGGGGAAAGCCCCGTGTTTTCCGTGGGCGGCCACGTCCAACCCCTGTGGAAAATCGCGCCGCATTACTTCGCTGGGTTGAGAAATGCCGCGCTTGGCCAGTTTTTGCTTGAGATGCTCCAGATCCACGAACCCCGGACGCGATGCATCTTCCTGCACGTAGTTCCCGTATCGCACCAACGGAGCCACCACGCCGAGTTCGCGTCCGAACGAAATGCGTAGCTCGTTGACCAAGTGGTTGTACCGTTCGGGGTCGCGGCAACGACGATCGAAACCTCGTCCGGAATCGGAGATCGCAAAGTACACCTTGCGATCGAGTTCGCTCACACCGCCGATCGCCCGTGTGGTCGTCGGTTCGAGGTGCACGACGACCTGGGCATGTTCGGACGTGTCGGCACGACCTGCCGGTGCCGCCGGCATGAACTGAATGACAAAAGCAAGAACGAAAAACTGAGCCGTTCGCTTGCAGAACATTCCGATGCAACTCCTTGTTGGGGGGAAATTTGATTCGGAACGAAGGATGGGGATCGCGTTGGAAGGCACGCAATCGGGGGAGGTATGGTCCGGCAGAGGGATCGTGCGAATTCGAAACTGAATCGCATGAGCGAAGTTACGATCGCATCGTTACTTCATTTTGTTTTCCCGGTGGGTTTTCGGACAAGAGGGTACCGAAAAGTTTGTTTGAAAATGGAACGAACAACATTGCATTGCATACGATCGTCAATCGATCGACGCTAGATGAAATGGCCGTGCTTTGTCTTTGCCGAGCAGAAGAGGTGCGGCCGTACGTTCGGCTCGTACGCGTGCCAAAACCGCCCGTCACGAAAGGGCCGCCTCCGTCCGCCCACATAGCGAGCTGATGCCGCGCAGCGACCTTAAGCTGTTAAACGGTTGTTCTTGTCTTGCCCGTCGAAATCCGGTATGTGTTCGCGTCGCGAAAGGCTCGCCCGGTTGCGTGTTTTCGTCCGGTCGTGCCTCGGTCAAACCATGCCCCCGTTCGTCGGCAGTGCCTCAATCGTGCCCCGGACGTCTGGACAATCACCGTCGAAAAGTACGCGGTCTGCCGTGTGGAGCCTTTCCCGCACGGCTGTGCTACTCTGTTGCGCGCTTGCCGGCTCGGCTATCGGG
>CAYVVR010000011.1:0-19192 GCA_964454655.1 uncultured Planctomycetaceae bacterium
GTATCCCTGCATCGCCGTTTTGGCCGGGCGAAACGACGCGTGGCCGTCGATCGCTTCGTTTGCCGAACGGGCGGGCGAACGTCGGATTTTCGTGTGCGAAGAACTGGGTACGACCGACGAACGGATCGGCGAGGTGTCGGTCGACGCATTGCGGAGCGGCCGATTTTCGGCGAGGTCGATCGTGTTGCTCGTCGATTCGGTTGTTTTTGAAGCGAGGGGAAATCGACCTGCCGGCAGCGCCCGCCGGTGCGAAAGAAAGGGAACGAACGAATGAAGCGAGGAACCCTTTACGGAGTCGGTATCGGCCCCGGTGATCCCGACTTGATCACCGTCAAGGGCGCCGCGATCTTGCGTGCATGTCGGCATGTGATCGTCCCGAAGGCGTCGAAGACGGCAAACAGCGTGGCGTTGGACATCGTGCGAAAGTACCTCACGCCGAACACGGTCGTTCACGAATGCGTGTTTCCGATGAGTCGTGATCGCGACGAGTTGAAGGCTCGGTGGCGCGAGGCCGCTGAAATGGTCGCAACCCTGACCGCCGCGGGACACGACGTCGTCTTCGTCACACTCGGCGACCCGCTGTTGTATTCGACCTACATCTACTTGCTGGAGGCGGTTCGCGAGTTGGTTCCCGAGCTCGAAGTCGTCACGATCCCCGGCGTGGCTGCGTTCAGTGCCGTGGCCGCGGCCGCCCACTTTCCCGTGGGCCGCGCGAAAGAGCCCGTGCACATTTTTCCCGCCGCCGACCATGCCGAATCGTTGCTATCGGCCATGAGCATGCCGGGCACGATCGTGTTGATGAAGATCGGAAAACGCCTTCCACAAGTATTGGAAGCCGTCGAACGTGCCCATCGGTCGGTCGACGTGGTGTTTGGGGCCCATGTCGGTATGGAAAACGAGTGCGTCGAGCGAGATCTGGAACGATTGCGACGGGCCGACGCCGAGACCGGATACTTGTCGACGATGATCGTGCGTGCCAAATCACAGGAGAGCGACGCGTGAAGGTTTACTTCGTGGGAGCAGGACCCGGGGCGCCGGATCTGCTGACGTGCAGGGCCGAACGTCTGTTGCGATCGGCGCGCGTGTGCATCTACGCCGGTTCGTTGGTGTCCCCGGCAATTCTCGACCTGTTGCCTCGAGAAGCCGAGAGGCATGATTCGGCGCGCATGACGTTGCCGCAGATTGTCGAGGTCGTGTTGGACGCTCGAAGGCGCGATTGCGACGTCGTGCGGTTGCATTCGGGCGACCCGTCGATCTACGGTGCGATCGCCGAGCAGATTGCCGAATTGACGCAGCACGGAATCGACTACGAGGTCGTGCCCGGAGTCAGTTCGTTTCAAGCCGCCGCCGCGGCCGTCGGTTGGGAATTGACCGTGCCGGAAGTGACCCAAAGCATCGTTCTTACGCGAATCGAGGGACGTACGCCGCTTCCGCCGGGGCAAACCCTGGAAAACTTCGCGCAGACGGGCGCGACATTGTGTCTCTTTCTTTCGGTACACGGCTTACGGCAAATCGCCGAGCGATTGATTCCGTATTACGGTCGCGACTGTGCGGTGGTCGTCGTGTACCGGGCGTCGTGGCCCGATCAAAAGATCGTGCGCGGCACGTTGGGCGACATTGCCGCACGGACGGAAGCTGAGGGCATCGACCGCACGGCGATGGTCATCGTCCGACCCGGCGAGGGGAACACGCGGTCGCGATTGTACGATCCGGGGTTCGAACACGGCTGTCGTGCGAGGGAAGACGATGCCTGATTTGGTGACGTTGTCGGAACGCGGCCTTCGCGTGGCGCGATACCTTGCCGAACGAATGGCCGGCTGCACGGTTTACGTGCATCGTTCGGTGGAAGATCACGAAGCCGCCGTTCGGTTTTCCCGCACGGCCGACTTGCTGGCCGAACGGTTCGACCGGACCGACGGTATCGTGTTCATCGGTCCCTGCGGAGTCGCCGTGCGAACGCTCGCTCCGCTGGTGCAAAGCAAGCTTCGCGATCCGCCGGTGGTCGTCGTCGACGTGGGCGGTCGATACGTGATCAGCCTGCTCGGCGGGCACGAGGCGGGCGCGAATCGGCTCACCATTCTAGTGGCCGACATCCTCGGCGCCGAACCGGTCATTACGACGACGACCGAGGCTTCGAAAACGTTGATCGTCGGAATCGGTTGTCGTCGGGGCGTCGCCGCCGAAACGATTCTCGAAATTTTGGATGACGGCTTGACGCAAGCGGGGCGTCGGCGGGAGGAAATCCGTTTTCTCGCTACGGCCGATATCAAGGCCGACGAGCCGGGGATTCGAATCGTCGCCGAGCGCATAGGAACGCCACTGAGGATTATTTCCTCAAATGCGATTCGTGAATGTCGGCGTGCCGTTAGTGTGTCGAAAACCGCGGTAGAAAAGGTGGGATTGCCCGCCGTTGCCGAACCGACGGCATTGTTGGCTGGAAGGAGGACGAAACTATTAATACCCGTCATCAAGAAACAAGGTGTCGCTTTGGCGATCGCCGAGGAAAGCTGTTCGTGGTAGGGCTCGGACCGGGAGGTGCACTCGATCGCACCACCCGTGCGGAAACGGCGTTGCGGGCCAGCGAAGTAATCGTCGGATATCGCCGCTACCTGGACTATGTCGCCGACGTGATTGCCGGAAAGGAAATTTACGCCTTCGGAATGCGGCGTGAAACGGACCGTTGTCGCAAGGCGCTCGAGTGTGCTTCGAAAGGAAAGACGGTTTCGCTCGTGTGTTCCGGCGATGCCGGTGTCTACGGGATGGCCGGCTTGACGCTGGAAATCGCCGATGAGTCGGGTTTGGAGGTGGATATCGAAATCGTACCGGGCGTGACCGCGGCCGTGGCGGCGGCTGCCGTCGTGGGGGCGCCGCTGACCGCCGATTATGCCGCCATCAGCCTGAGCGATTTGCTCATCCCGTGGGAAACAATCCGAAAACGCTTGGAGGCGGTGGCAGCGGCCGACTTGGTGGTTGCGCTGTACAATCCCCGATCGCGAGGGCGAACGAAACAGTTCGATGAAGCAATGGCGATTTTGCGACGCTACCGCGACGCGTCGACTCCCGCGGCCGTCGCTACGGCGGTGGGGACCGCGGAAGAACGCGTGCATGTCACGACGTTGGGCGACATCGATCCGGAACAAGTCGATATGCGAACCATCGTGATCGTGGGAAATTCGCAGTCGCGAGTTTTGTCGTCGGGGCATTTCGTGACCGCGCGGGGGTACCGGTTGTGATTTTTCTGATCGGCGGGACGTCCGAGGCCGTTCCGATTGCCGGCGAGCTGGCCGTTCGCGGCATGCCCGTGTTGCTGTCGACGGCGACGGAGATTCCGTTGCATGCGCCTCTTCCCCGCGGTGTGCAGCGTCGAACCGGTCGTTTGGATCGGGAGGGCATGCTCCGCGTGATTCGCGCATATGATTGCCGCGTCGTCGTAGACGCGAGCCATCCGTATGCCGCAGAAGTCTCACGATGCGCCCGGGCGGCGGCGCAAGCGGCGAAGATTCCCTATGTGGCCTACGATCGCCCGCCCGCGGTTCCTCCGGGGGCGCCGGTGACTCGCGCGGCCGACCACGTACAGGCCTCACGGGCGGCTTGCGCGTGCGGAGTGCCGGTTTTGTTGACGATCGGCACGAAGTATCTCGAACCGTACGTGACCGAAGCCGGCCGAAGGAACATCCGGCTGGTCGTCCGAATTCTCGATGTGGCACAATCGTGGACGGCGTGTCGTCGTCTCGGGCTGAGTGCAACCGACATCGTCGCCGGTCGCGGGCGCCTCGATTACGAGGAGACGCTCGCCTTGTTGAAAGACCGCGGGATCGGTGTGCTGGTGACCAAAGACAGCGGGCGAGAAGGCGGCGTTCCGGCCAAGCTGAAGGCGGCCGAAGCAGCCGGCTGCCGCGTCGTGGTGGTCGAGCGGCCGGCTCGCCCTCGCCCGGCGTTCCGCGACATCGGCGCCTTGGTCGATGCCGTCGGGTACGCGTGGGCGGAAGGTGTCTTGCCTGCCGAAGGTCGCGGCCCCGCGAAAACGACGTAGCAAGGCGCCGGCCGTATCGGCACACCGGCGCAGCAAGAAACGGCGACAAGCGTTCGCAGCGACATTGCTGCGCAATACAAAACCCCGGTTTCGCCGGGGCTTGATACATGGGGCTTTCGCCCTAGTGGGCGATGACGGATTCGAACCGCCGACATCCACGTTGTAAGCGTGGCGCTCTGACCAACTGAGCTAATCGCCCGGTGGAACCGATCGCGGACGGGAGAAACACACCGTTTTGCTGCAACTTGCGGTGCGTTCTCACGTGCCGCCCGAGTTTTCATCGTACCGCCCGATGCGGTCGGATGCAACGGGGCTGGAAATCGCAGAAATTGCCCTTCGCCGGCAGAAGGTGATAATGAACCGTAGGTATTGGGACAAGGGCGAAACGCCCGCGACGATCGGGCGGCTTGCCGGGCCGACGGAAAAATCACACGACAAGGATCGAACCGCATAATGGACGAAACGCTCGATGTGTTGGTGGTAGCTCCCCATCCCGACGATGCCGAGTTGGGGATGGGAGGAACGATCTTGCGGTTCTTGAGTGAGGGGCTGCGGGTGGGCGTCGTCGATTTGACCGACGGCGAGCCGACCCCGTTCGGAACGCCGGAAAAGCGAGCCGAAGAAACACGGCAGGCCACCGAGGTGTTGGGGCTCACGTGGCGGGAAAATTTGGGGTTGCCCAACCGGTCGTTGACCTCTTCGTTGGATGCTCGTCGCGCGTTGGCCGAAGTGTTTCGCCGCACGCGGCCCCGGTGGATCTTCGCACCCTATTGGGAGGACGCCCATCCCGATCACACGGCGGCCACCTCGCTGGTCGAGGCCGCGCGTTTTTGGGGAAAACTGACGAAAACCTCGATGGCGGGCGAGCCGCATTATGCCGAGCGAATCTTCTATTATTACTGCACGCACTTGCGGCACATTCCGCAGCCGGCGTTCATTGTCGACATCAGCCCTTTCTTGAAGCGGAAGATGGAGGCGATTCGCTGCTACCACAGCCAATTCATCGAAGGGCGGTCGCAAGACGAACCGGGGTTGCTGGAACGCCTGGAGCACGTCGCTTCGGTCATGGGGTGGATGATCGGCAAGAAATACGGAGAGCCCTTCACGTGCCGCGAACCGATCGGGCTGACGGAAGGGCTCTCGTTGTGCTGAAAGAGACCGAGCCGAGAGGTCAGTCGACATCCAGGGCATTGGCGAGCTTGTGGAGCGCCTCGGTTTCGATTTGCCGGACGCGTTCCCGCGTGAGCCCCAGTTTTTGACCGATTTCTTTGAGCGTCTTGGGTTGGTTGTCGTCCAAGCCGAACCGCATGCGAAGGACGGTGGCCTCCCGCGGATCCATCTCGTCGAGCAGCCGCATGACGTGTTGCAGGCTGTCGTGTTCGAGAAGTTGTTCTTCCGGCGAGCGGGAGTTTTCATCCATGATCATCTCGCCCAGCGACCAACCGTGGTCCGATTGGTCCGTTTGCGGGGTGAGATTGTAGATCTTGATCGCTTTTTTGATGATGGGGAGTTTCTTGCGGGGAACGCCCAGCACGCGAGCGACTTCTTCGGGCGTGGGAGTGCGGCCCAGTTCCTCGGCCAGGCGGTTGCTTGCCCGACGCCATTTCGACAGCAACTCGACCATGTACGCCGGAATACGAACCGTTTTCGCGCAATTGATCAACGCCCGCTTGATCGATTGCTTGATCCAATAGCTGGCGTACGTCGAGAAGCGCGTTCCCATGGCGGGATCGAAGCCTTCGACCGCCCGCAACAGTCCGAGGTTGCCTTCTTCGATCAAATCTTGAAGGCTGAGTCCCTTGCCGGTGTACCCACGGGCGATGTTGACCACCAGCCGCAGGTTCGCCCGCACCATGCGATCGCGGGCCTCGGGATCACCGTTGCCGACGGCGATCGCCAATTCCTGCTCTTCTTCGGGGGTCAGCAAGGGAGTTTCATTGATCTCGCGCAGGTAGGTTTCCAGCGGAGCTTGAACGCTCGACTTGCTCGGTCGCGTCGTCTTGGCAACAGTCATGGCAGCTCAACTATACGGTCAGTCTTGGCATTCGCATCTCCGTATCCAACTGATCGGCGGAGGGGGCGATCGTTCTGCATACGTGCCGATGGATGACAAGTTGGCAAGAATGTGCGCGTGGTGTGGTTGGTGCGGAATGGAACACCTGGAGTTGCCGTCGCCTTAGAATCGGTCTATGCCGTGAAACCGACACATTCAGAAGCGGCGGGAAAATCGGCTGAGAAGCGTTGCGCCCTGATGTCGAGATTGCGAACCGAAGCGGCTTGTAACGCAAGAAAAGAAAACAGGCGGAAAACCGGTGTGGCCTTCCGCCTGCTTGGTCGCTGATGCTATCCCCCGACGGGGATTCCCCCGTTAGGCGGGCGATTGCACGCTCGCACCGCTCGGGGATTTATTCCGCCTTTTCTTCGCCTTCTTCACCGGACTGTTCGGCAGGTTGTTCGCCTGCCTCGGGTTCGGTTTCGGCGGCCGGAGCAGCCTCGGCTTCGGCGGTTTCTTCGGGAGCCGCAGCTTGTTCAGGCTCCGACTGGGTGGGAAGCGGTTGGATCAACGGACCGGAGCTGCCCAAACCGCCCTTGAGCTCGACCTGCGGACGTTGCTTGGTCTTTTGTTGCTCGTCGGCCTCTGCTTGGGCTTCCTCTTCCTCGGCCCATTCCACTCGCTTGCGCGAAAGCCCGATCTTGCGCTCGTCGGTATCGACACGCAAGATCTTGACTTCGATCTCTTCGCCCACCTTGACGACTTCCTCGGGGCTGTCGACCTTGTGATCGGCCAGTTCCGAGATGTGCAACAGGCCTTCCAAACCGTCTTCGAGGCCGACGAAAACACCGAAGTTCGTGATTTTCGTGACCGTACCTTTGACGATTTGGCCCGGTGCGTAACGCTGCGGGATGTCGTGTTCCCACGGGTCCTCGGTCAGTTGCTTGAGCCCCAACGCGATGCGGTGCCGATTTTGATCGACGCTGAGCACACGGCACTCGATCTCTTGGCCTCGTTGGAGGATTTCGCTGGGATGGCTGATCTTGCGCGTCCACGACATGTCGCTGACGTGCAACAGACCGTCGATTCCCTCTTCCAATTCGATGAACGCACCGTAATTGGTGAGGTTGCGGACGACGCCCTTGACGATCGAGCCTTCGGGATACTTCTCGGCGGCACGATCCCAGGGGTTCTCTTGCGTTTGCTTGATACCCAGCGAGATTTCCTGCTTTTCTTTGTCGATTCGCAGGACGACGACCTCGATTTCGTCGCCGACTTGGACGACCTCGGTGGGATGATTGATCCGCTTGGTCCACGACATTTCGCTGATGTGGACCAGGCCTTCGATGCCGTCTTCGAGCTTGACGAAGGCACCGTAGGTCATCACGTTGACGACCGTGCCTTTCACGCGGCTGCCGACGGGGTACTTGACCTCGACGTCTTCCCACGGGCTGGGCGTCTTTTGCTTGAGGCCCAGCGCCACTTTCTCTTTTTCGCGGTTCACGTCGAGAATGACGACTTCGATTTCGTCGTCGATCGAGACCATCTCGGAGGGATGGCCGATGCGCCCCCAGCTCATGTCGGTGATGTGCAGCAGCCCGTCGAGACCGCCGAGATCGACGAAAGCACCGAAGTCGGCGATATTCTTGACGACACCCTTGCGAATTTGGCCGGGTTCGAGTTCGGCCAGCAGTTTCGCCTTCTTTTCGGCCCGTTCGGCTTCGATCAATGCACGACGGCTGACGACGATATTTCGCCGTGCTTGATCGATTTTCAGCACGACGCACTGAATTTCTTTGTCGATGTACTCGGCGATGTCGCGGGGACGGCGGATATCGACTTGGCTGGCAGGCAGGAACACGTTCACGCCGATATCGACCAGCAAGCCGCCCTTGATCTTGCGTGTGACTTTTCCGGTGACGACGTCGCCTTCTTTGACCGACTCCATCACCCGCATCCAGGCCTTGATTCGCTCGGCCTTGCGTTTGCTGAGGGTGATCATGCCGTAGTAGTCGTCACTGTCGAGGAAGGAGCTTTCCAGCTCTTCGACGAGGACTTCGATCGTGTCGCCGACTTTGGGCGGTTCTTCTTCTTCGGACCATTCGTTCAGCGGAATGATGCCTTCGCTCTTGTAGCCGACGTCGACGACGACGAATTCCTTTTCGACCCGAACGATCTTACCTTCGACGATGTTGTTGACGGCGATTTCTTCCCCGCCCCACTCCAATTCTTCGGGGCCGCCGCCGGCCATCGCCGCGTTCAGTTCCTTTTCCCACTCTTCCGCCGACAGGTCGACACTACGAATCAGGTTACGGTTGACCATGAAAGCTTCCAGAAAACGACAATCGAAAACCTATTGCGAGAGAGAACGTCGTGGATCCGCGTCGGCTTCCGCCGGTCGACGTTCCGCAATGCGAAAGGTTCGGACCGCTCGGCAACTTGTTCTCCGCCCACACGGAGAATCCCGCAAGCTACCGAAGAATCCGAAAGTATAGCAGAGCTGCCGAACCCAAACAATTGATCCTGTAGGGAGTTGCGACGAATTTTCAAGTTTTCGGGCGTTTCGATCCCCTAAAAAAAGGGGGGATCGCGAGGACGTTTCTCCGGGGTGGCGGCCACGCAGAAAAATAGGGGGGCTGGGCAGTGTAGAGGGGTGTTAGGTGAACGCTCACGAGAACCGGCGAAATTCGGGACGCTGTCGCAGCATTTCCCAGTATTCGCGCACTTTTTGTTCAACCACCTGCATCAATTCATCTTCGGACCAGGCCGCGTACTCGTCGGGCGAAATCGGGTGGCCGTAATGCACGTGCACCCTGCCCGGCAGGGGGAAAGATCGCGTGCGCGGCCAAGCCTTGTAGGCCCCCTCGATGGCAATCGGCAGAATCGTTGCCTGGGTTTTTCTCGCCAGGGCTGCAAACCCCGGTTTGAAGGGATGCATGAGGCCGTCGGGGGTCCGGGAACCTTCGGGAAACATCAGCAGCATGCGTTGTTGTTTCAATTGCACCAGCGCCGCGCGGATGCCCGTCACGGGTGGGGCGTCTTGCCGAAGGGGAATGGCGCCGTACGAACGGATCAGCGCGGCAAACGGGCGAAAATTGAACAAGGTCGCCCTCGCGAGATACACCATGTTTCGCGGCGATCCCGCTCCGATCAACGGCGGATCGAGATGGCTTTGGTGGTTGGCGACGGCCAAGACGGCGCCTTCCCGGGGGATGTTTTCCACTCCTGAGGCGCGAAAGCGAAACACGACCGAAGCCACGCTCCGCACGACGAACCGGCTCAGACCGTACCAATACGGATTGACTTGTATGTCGTAATTCGTTTTGGCCATGGCGAGCCCTCTACGGCCCGGTGTTCATCGGTCGTTCGGCGATTCGGTCTCGCCGCCGGCCGTCATGCGTCGGCGAACCAGGGTCACGATACGTTCGACGACCTCGTCGATCGAAAGCCCGTCGGTGCACAAATCGACGGCGTCGTCCGGTTTGCGCAGCGGCCCGACCGGACGCGACTCGTCACGCCGATCGCGCTCGACGATGTCGCGGAGGACCTCGTCGAAGTCAAGTGACGTCCCGCGGGCGAGCAACTCTCGGTGTCGGCGTCGCGCTCGCTCTTCGGGCGACGCCCACAGGTAGATTTTGCATTCGGCGTGCGGAAACACAACCGTGCCTTGATCGCGGCCCTCGGTGACGAGGTTTCGCGTCGCGCCGATTTCTTGCTGGCGCCGAACCAACTCGGCGCGAATCGTGGGATTGTCGGCGGCAAACCGCGTGACGGCGGTGACCTCGGGCGTGCGGACGGCTTCGGAGACGTCCTCGCCGTTCAGTAACACGCGCTCACCGTCGAAACGAATATCGAGATTCGGCAACAACGCCTCGAGTTGTTCCGGAACGTTCCAATCGACGCCCGCCCGGATACCGGCCAACGCCACCGCCCGGTACATGGCGCCGGTGTCGAGATAGTCGAAGCCCAAGCGGCGTGCGGTGCGTTTGGCGACCGTGCTTTTTCCCGCACCGGCCGGTCCGTCGATGGTTACGATCATCGGCGTGCTATCGAGAACGATTTGAAAGAATGGTCAAACGGTAACTCGCGAAGCGGGCCGTCGTCGAAAAACCGGCGAACCGGAACACCGACACGGCGAACGTCGATTCTAGCGATTCCCGAACCGAACGACAGCCGGGGAGGGGGCACGACTTTATCGCCGGTTGCGGCGGTTATCGGAGCGAAACGCAAAAAGTCAGAACAGTCGCACGGCCGCGCGAACGAACTGGTGCGGCCGGATCGGCACGATGACCGCATCGTCCTCGACCGTCAACTCTTCCGTCTCTTGGCCTAGCAAGTCTTGTTGCACGGCTTTCTTGGGTGGCCGGCAGCAACGCAGTCGAACCCGGCCGCGTTTGCCCTCGGTTTCCTGCAAATGCACGACGACACCGACGAGGCGACCGTCTTCAAGCCACGGCGACCACGAGGCGGCGAGCACGTTTTGGGCGTCGATGTGGAACAGCCAACCGGCCGTGGTCGTGGGAACGCTCGGCAACGGCACGGCGACCGGCTCGGTCAGATAGCTCCAGGCCGCCTGCATCGGATAGCGCAGGTGATAGCCGATCGCCAGGTCGAATTCGCGACGCGATTCTCCGGCGGTCAGCAAGATCGTATCGAGTCGGCGCACACCGATTTTACGGTGATAGGAGAGACCTCCGCAGCACAGCGAAATGCCGTGTTTCGCGCCGCGGATGTGAACCAAGCGAGGGCTTTCGATTCGCGTGGTGTCGCCGGGCACTTTGAATCCGCCGCCTTGGCACGTGAAGACGTCGGCCGTCTCGTCTCGCCATGCGAGGCGGAAGGCGTAATAGTTCGCCCACGGATCTCCCTCGGGTAGTTTTTCCGGTTCCAATTCGATGTGGAATCGGATAAGCGGATCGGCGCGATAGACCCGGACGGTCTGCCGGAAGCGAGCGACCGTCTCTCCGAGATGGTCGAGCAGTCTTCCTTTCGACTCGACCGCTCCGCAAAACTCGGTGCTTTCGACCAAGCGGATTTTTTCGGCGACCATGCGCGTGTAGTGGCGTTCGGGATCGTCTTCTTCGATTCCGGGCGACTTGGGACGCGGTTTTCGCATCGCCAGTTGCTGACCGAGCAGGTTTCTTCCCTGCGGCAACGGGAATACGCCCTGGATGCCGCCGCTTCGTTCGTCGATTTGGACCTGGAAGAATTCATTGCGCAGCGCGAGTTCGGCGGCGATCAGGCCGTCGTCGTCTTCGGAGGCTCCGAACAACGACGCGAGCAATCCACGCTTCGGCTTGTTTTTCGGCTGCGCGGTATCGTTTGCCCCCGGTTGCAGCACGGTGAAGCCCATCCCCGGGATGTCGACGACCGCGCCGTTGCCTCGCCCGGTTTGACCGGTCGCCTTCACGATCTCGGACGTTCCGGCCGGCGACTCCAACGGCAGATCGTCGAAGGTGGTTCGCCGCGCGAAAGAGTGGGGATTGAGAAGCAAGACGGCCGGTGCCGATTTCGAATTCGACGCATCCGACGGTTTGCCGACGAGTTGGGCGGCCGCCATCTCGATGCTGCTGCGGTATACGTCGTGGATCGATTCGGCGAGTGGGACAAGTTTGCCGGGAGCATCGACGGCCTGATCGAGCGCGGTTGCGTGTTCTTCGATTCGTGCCCCGACGGCCTGCATCGTGTCGCTGAAGGTTTGTGCCGCGACCGCGGCCATCACCAATGCCGCGCGGGCCGATTGCAGCTCGGCGTGCAGGCGGTGGTAGAGGTCCCAACGCGAAACGGGGTCGGGCTGCTTGGCCTCGACGGCTTGGCGAAGATAGGGTGTGCGATACTTGACCGGCGGATGTTTCGTCTTCGCGCCCACGTACTGGGTCGTGCGAAAATATTCTGCAAGCGTAAGGAAACTGCCCAACACCGGCGAATGCTCGCAGCCGCGTCGCAGAAGCGCGTACCAGCGGCAGGCCGTCTTGGGCCAATGGGCGAACACCGCCGTCGAGGCGTGATCCAAGTCCATCGCCTGCCCCAGTGTTTGGGCCAGATGCAAAAATTCGGACGGCCGCGAGGCGTCGCACGGCACGCGGGCAAGAGCGGCGATTTCGGTATCGTCGAGCCCCTGCCAGCGAATCTTGCTTTGGTTACCCGTGGGAAAGATTCCGTCGTCCAAGGCGAAGTGGAACGCACCTTTGCCGCCGATTTGGGCCACCAGTCCCGGCAACCAGCAGGCCAATGCATACCGACGGTGACCGAGCACGACGGGCGCGTCGGGCAACAGCCCGGCGGCGGTGTTTGCGGCATCCGCGAGCAAGCGAGCCGCCGCGTCGGCGGGCATCAGCGGCAGGGGCGGTTCACCGCGGCAACCGATTGCGACCGAAAAGTTTCCGCGTTCGGCCTCTTGCTGCATTTTGGCCAGCGTTTCGGGACGGTCTTCGGCGATCCGTTCCCACAGATCGACGGGGAACATGGCGTTGCAGCGGCCTGCATCGAGTTCGGCGTTCAGCGAGTCGCCGAGCGTCGTCGGGGCGACCAGCGTCAGGTCGAGCAAATGGGCTTCGACCGGGTAAAAGTATTCGCGGGCTTCCGTCAGCAAGTCGTAACATTGCTGAAGGTGAGTCAAGGCCGTTTCGGCGTCGTTTTCTACGGCGGCTGCGGCCGCTTTCGTCAGTTCCTCGCGGAAACGGATCTCGTCGAGGTTGCTCATGTAGCGGAGTTGCCGCGTGAGCAGCTCGACCTGAAGAAAGCAATAGCCGAGCGCGAAGAATTCTTCGATCAGGTCGGGATCGATTTCCGGGAACGGGTCGGGCCAGCGTTCTTTCAGCCGGGCAAGCAGTTCGTCGAGACCGGCGAAGCCACGGAGGATGAGGTTCGCTTCGGTGTTGTGGTCGTCGAGCCAGCCGCCGGAAAGTTCCGCCAGCGAGCAGTCGGGGATCGTGATGACGGCCTTTTCGATGCCCACCGGCGGATCGTTGGCCCGATCCCATGTCGGTGTTTCGCCGGTTGCCTGGATCAATACCGGGTGAAAAAGACCCGCCCACGCGGCCAAGATCTGGTCGGCATCTTCGTCGTTGCGACTGACATCGAAGTCTTCAAGGCTGTAGCAAGGCAGAAGGACGACCAGTTTTTCGTATCGTTGCATGGAAAATCGACTTTCGTTCGTTCGTCGGCGAGGTTACCCTCGAAGGACGCTTCCGCAGAAGACTGTTCGACCTATGATACCACGGAGCGGGGCATGTTACCGCCGTTGCGGGTTGCGCCCTCGGGAAGACATGCATTCGGAATAGGAGAGCTCGGCGGCACCGTGGACGCAAGTAGGCGATACCAAGATGCAATACTATATTGTCGACAACAAGGGAAATCGCCACCGGTGGTGAGGTAAACAGGGTAAATCAGAGTGGAGCAGGAGGGCAAATGCCCCCTGCTTTCGGAGGGGTTGTTAGTTGACACGCGCGGGTCGGCGTCGATACATTGGAGGTTAGGAAAAATAGCGGATCCCGTATCGAATGTTCCTAATCTCGTAAGTATTTCTGACGGGCCGATTTCCGGCGGGTAGGGCGGCTGTTTTCTTCTCGTGCTTGTCACCGTCTCCCTCCCGTTTACGGATCAGCGATTCATTCGAGGACTTTCTTCATGGCCAAGATCGATGCAGCTTGGGGTATCGACATTGGGAATGCAGCCCTGAAGGCGATTCGATTGCGTCCCGGCGGCATGCCCGGACAGGTCGTCGCCGACGCCTTCGACTTCATCGAGTATCCCATGCTGCTTTCGCAGCCCGGTGCCGAGCGGGAAACGCTCGTCGAAACGGCATTGCAGCAATTCTTGTCGCGCAACGACGTGCGCGGAACGCGCGTCGCCGTCGCCGTTCCGGGGCAGGCCGGTTTGGCTCGATTCATCAAGCTGCCGCCGGTCGAGGCGAAGAAGATTCCGAACATCGTGCTGTTCGAGGCGAAGCAGCAGATTCCCTACGATCTCGACAGCGTCGTGTGGCGGTTCCAGCGGATGGATGCCGACATCGGCGAGTCGCAATTCGCGATCGAACCCGAAATCGGGTTGTTCGCGTTGAAAAAAGATCAGGTGATGGCGGCCTTGGAGCCGCTTCAGGCGGTAGGCGTCGAGGTCGACATCATCCAGTTGACGCCGCTGGCGCTGTACAACTTCATTCGCTTCGATAAGTTGCGCGACTTGCCGCCGCCCGACGAGTACGACCCCGACGATCCGCCGCCTTCGACGGTGATCGTCTCGGTGGGGACCGACTCGACCGACCTGGTCGTCACGAACGGTTTCCGCGTGTGGCAGCGGAACATATCCGTCGGCGGAAGCAGCTTCACCAAGGCGTTGAGTAAAGAGCTGAAGCTTACCTTCTCGAAGGCGGAGCACCTCAAGAAAAACATCAATACGGCGCCCGACCCGAAACAGGCCTTCCAGGCCATGCGGCCGGTGTTCAACGAACTATTGGCCCAAATTCAGCACTCGATCGGTTATTACACGACGATCGACCGGGCGGCAAAGATCGAACACGCCATCGCGGTCGGTAGTACGTTCCAGCTTCCGGGGTTGCGCAAGTTCATCGAACAGGGGCTGGGCGTACCGGTCGAATTGGCCGAAGACTTCGAAACTCTCGAAGGCCCCGAGGTGACCGCCTCGCCGGTCTTCCAAGAACACCGGTTGAGCTTCGGCGTGAGCTACGGATTGGCCCTGCAAGGGATCGATCTGGCGGCGATGAAGATCAACATGCTGCCGGACGAAATCGTCCGAGAACGGGCGATTCGGGCCAAGAAGCCGTGGCGATTGGCCGGTGCGGCGACCGTTCTGACCGGTTTGGCGCTCAGCTTCGCGCTGCGTTCGATGGCCTTGTCGCAAGTGTCGCCCACGGTGTTCGGTTCGGCCGAGCAAGCGGCCAAGGCGGTGATCGAGCGGGCCAACAACTACAAGAGCCAACTCACGACGGTCGAAGGGGAATTCGACCGAATCGACACGCTGGGTAAGAATGTCACTGAGAACGTCGAAGGCCGACTTTTGTGGCTCGAATTGTTGGCGGCCATTAACAAGTGCCTGCCGAGCGATCCGCCCGGCCAACAACCGGAAGATCTCTCGCAGCGTGAGCTGATCTTTGTCGACAGTATCCAAAGCCAGAAAGTGGCCGACTTGGGAACCTGGTGGCAATTGGCGAAGAAGTGGTATCGCCCGATTGCCGCGCAGGAGGCACCCGCGCCGGGAATGCCCGTCGATCCGGCGGCTGCCGATCCGAATGCGGCCGTGCCGCCGGTATCGCCTGCCGGTGTGCCGTCGGCGCCCACGCCGCCTCCGGCCGGCATCGGTACGACCGCTTCGACGGCAGACTCGGGCACCGAGACTGAAATTCCCGGTCCGGAAGGTGAAGGCTATCTGATCCAGATTACCGCGCATCACTTCCACAATGCCCCCGAAGAACGTGTGCGGTTCGGGGCCGAATATGTGCGGCAAACATTGATCAAGAACCTCGAAACCGCTTCGATCCAGTTTGGGAACGAAGTGGTCACGATGAAGGAGCTGGGGATCAGTCATCCCTGCTTGATCAATCCCGGACGCGTCGAAGAGGTCATGGTTCCCGATCCCAACGCCCCGCCGCCGAAGCCGACGACCGGGCCCGGTGTTGCGCCGACCGGTGTTCCGCCGGCAGCCGTTGCAACGGGAGAGGAAGCCGCCGAGGGCGAAGAGGCTGCCACCGGGCAACCGACGAACCTGATTACATTGCGACGTTTTCGTTTCGTCGTGCAATTCGCTTGGGTGCCGAAAACGCCGCGTGAGCGTGCCGAAGCGCGTCGAGCCGCGGCGGAAGCGGCGGCTGCTGCCGCAGCGGTAGCGCCTCCGACGCCCGCAGGCGCGCCCGGTTTGCCGACGGGGGCGCCCGTTGCGCCGGGAACGCCTAGTACACCCGGTACGACGCCGCCTGTGGGAGTTCCGGGTACACAACCGCAACCAGCCGGGGGAGGTAACGTACCGACCGGTCCGACGGGACCGGCAACAGGCCCCGGCGGCGTTCCGGGTGGAAACGTCCCGGCCGGTCCTGCGACGCCGGGAACGGTGCCTCCTGCCGGACCAGCCGCGGGCACAGTGCCGCCGGGTGGTGCAGGAACGGCGCCTACGGGTCCCGGACCGGCTCCTGGCCCGGGTACGGGAACACCCGCACCAGCAAGCGGCGCACCGGCAGGCCCCGGAATTCCGCCCGGTGGGCCTGTGCCCGGCACCGGAACATGACCGAACCGAGGTACGAATTCAGCGACTACGAACACCGACAGACCGTGTGAACGCCGACGGAAGACGGCAGTCTGATCCGCGGCGGTTGATCGCGAACATCATCCCGGCGCAGTATGCGTCGCTATAGCGAGCTTTTCGCCCACGAGGTCCGCCATGGACGAAATCAAACTTTTCCTTCCGAAAGAAAACAAACATTTTCTCTTCTGGATCTTGATCACCGTCGCCCTCGTGTTGGGCTTCGTGTTTTGGTTCCTGGGATACCGAAAGGTGTCGGCCGATTACGAAGCTCGCATCAGTGAGCTGGAGCAGCTCAAATCGCAGGTGGCGGCGATTGGACCGGGAACACCCAACCCCGGGGTCATCGACGCCACGTCGAAGCAGGTCGAGCTGCTCAAGGCCGAGGTTCTTTCGGCGTGGGATTTCCTCTACCGCGTGCAAAAGGCGAAGAACCGCTGGCCGGAGGCCCTCAGCCCGCAGTTTCGACGAGTCATCAATAGCTTGCGACCGGGAGACGAGATTCCGGAACTGTACCGGGAAGAATACCTGAACTTTATCGAAGATCATTTTCCGTCGTTGTTCGAGATCATCGACCTGCGGCATCGAAAAGATCAAGATCTCAAAGAGCTGGTGTCGCTGGCCTCGGGACCGACGGCCGGGACGGCCGCCGGCGGATATCCCGGCTACACGGGCGGGTATCCGGGGGCGACCGGCTACGAAGCCTACGGCGCCGGCGAAGGGGAAGGCGAATACGGCGGTGAGTACGGCGCGCCCGGCATGACGTCCCAAGAGATGGTCGGAACGGTGGAATGGGATCCGGCCAGTATCGGCGTGTTGAAGAGCCGCTTTGCATGGCAGAGCGTGCCCGACTCGCAGACGATCTGGGATGCCCAAGAGGATCTGTGGGTATACGAAGCCCTGCTTCGCGTGATTCGCGACACAAACGAAGGGGCCACCGGCTTTCACAATGCGGCCATCAAGAAAATTGAAGAACTTTCCATCGGGCCGGAAGCTGCGCAGCGAATCCAGTCGGGCCGCAGCGTGTTGTTTTCGGCCGGGGCGGTACCCGGTGGCTCGGGAACGGCCATGATGGGTTCGGGATACGAAGGAGAAGGCGAATACGAGTACGAGGGCGGCGAAGGCGGTGAAATGATGGGGCCGCCGGGCTATGGTCTGCCGCAGCAAAGGGCACGCTACGTCGATGCCGACGGCAATCCTGTGCCGCCCGGAAGCGATCCGCCCTTTGCCGAATTCAAGATGATGCCGGTCTACTTGAGACTGATCATGGATCAACGTCGCATCGACCGGTTGCTCGTGAATTGCGCCAATTCGAGCATGCCCGTGCGGGTCACGCGGGTCGCGATTCGTCCGGAAAAGACCGTTCCGGCCGATTTGGGCCGTCTCCCGAGTGCCGAAGGCGCCGAAGGGGAATACGGCTACGAGGGGGAAGGCGGCTATGAAGCAGCCGGGTACGGCGAGTACGGAGGAGGAGGCTATGGCGCCGGCGGTTACGGCGCCGGCTATGGCGGTGGATACGGTGCGGGCTACGGCGGCGGATACGGCGAAGGCGAGTACGAGGGCGGAAGCGGCTACGGCATGGGCGGTGCAAGCGATCTGACCAACCAGCTCGGCGGTGAGTATTCGCCGTACGACCTGCGGGTGGAAGTCGAGGGTATCATCTACATCTTCAATCCGCCCGATCGTGAGAAGCTGGGAACGGGGACCGAGTCGGACACGAATCCCGAAAACGACGTTCCCGAGACGTCGCCCGTCCCGGCCGGTGTGCCGGGGGCGACGCCGGCCGCTCCGTCGGGACCTGCACCGGGACCGACGCCGCCGGCGGGAACGACGCCTGCGGGTACCCCGGTTCCGGGAACGCCTGCTCCCGGTGGTCCGGCACCTGCTCCCGCCGGAACGCCGGCTGCTGCACCGGGGGCTCCTGCCGGACCGCCTGCCGTACCGGGAACTCCGGCACCGAACAGTTGATGATTGTGGTTTTGATAGCTTGATTTCATCGCAACAGACGCGTTTTCCGTCGAATGAGTTTTCTGTGAAGCAACACCTGCGAATCGCGGCCGGAAACGCAATTTCGTCGAGAGCCGATTCGAGAGCATAACGCGGGAGAACGATCATGGCACAAGGGGATGTCGGAGGCTTGCCCAGCACCGGTCCGCGGATCGGCGATTACGTCGCCGTGGGGATCGGGGTCGTCGTCTGCATCGCCTTCGTGGTGATGGCCTTTATGGGACGAGCGGAAGTCGAGCTCTCGCCCGACTCACTCGCCTCATTGGCTTCGCAGGCGGACAGCAACATCAACAACACTCCGGCCCAGCCGACCCGGCAGGTTTACCGCTATTCGCAGTATGCGGCCGGCATCAACGAAGAGGTGACTCAGGGGAAGTACACGTTGACGAAACCGTTCGAGGCGCCCCTGTTTCAGCCGAAAAAGAAACGCGGCGAGCCGACCGTCTATCCGGTGCTCGACTTGCAAGGTAAGGGCGGGCACGCCGCAGTTCCGCAGCGACGGAAGACGCCGACCGCGGGGTTCAGCGGTCCTCCGGGATACGCCGGTGGCGGTGAAGAAGAATACACCGGCGGCGAAGAAGCGTACGGTGAAGAGGCCTACGAAGGCTATCCCGGCTACGGCGGCATGGGCGTCGCCGGGCAGGCAACCGAGGGGGTGCGCTATGTCGTGCTCACCGGTTTGATCGACTGGGAAAAACAACTCGAAGCTTATCGAGAAACGTTCGAGAACGCGATGGGAAGCCGTGCTACCACCGGTGCGTCGCCGTACGGGGGACCGCCGGGATATGGTGGTTACGGCGGGGAGTACGAAGGCGGTTACGAAGGCGAAAGCGAGTACGGATCGGGAGGCGGTTACGCCGGCTACGGGACGGCCGGACGCACGCAAGGTGAAATGCCTCAGTACCTGT
>CAYVVR010000012.1:0-19154 GCA_964454655.1 uncultured Planctomycetaceae bacterium
AGGTAAAGGCATCGGTTTCGCGCTCCCCGTCAACAGGCCGAACACGCACGCGGTCGCTCGATCGGCGAAGCCGTCTGCGCGTCATCGTACCGCGAAGATGCGATCGGAGCAAAGAGAAAACCCCGCCGGCACGGCGACTACAACATCTTTCCCAAGGCGATACCCAAGAATACGCAGGCCAGGCCGAGAACGTTTTGCACCGTCAGGTTCGCCAAGGCCGCACCGTATTGCGCGTCGCGCAAGAACTGGCCGGTTTCGAAGGCGAACGTCGAAAACGTCGTGAAGGCGCCCATGAATCCGGTCAAGACGACGAACCGTGTGTAGCCGCTGATCAACAAGCGATCTTCGGCCATCATCCAGATGACACCGAACAGAAAGCAGCCGAAAGCGTTGACCGCCAGCGTGCCCCACGGAAAGCCGGTGGTTCCGGTGAGGTTTTGGACGGCGGTTGCCACGAGGTAACGGCAAACCGTGCCGCAGGCACCGGCTGCCGCGATGATCAAGATCGTTTGCCACATTTGAAACATCCTGGTGCGAAAGAGATCGGATCGACGCGGCGCGGGAATGCCGCTCGGCGGATCGTGCCGTCGGTGTCGATCGCTTTGCGGTGATTCCGGGGCAGGGGGCATGGTCGATCGATCGCGTGCAAACGCGTGCTAGGGTGAACAGCAAAAGGCAAGCAAGCCGAACGCGCGACGAAAACTTGATTATCCTTTCCGATGCCGAGTGATGAAAGTGCCGCCCGAGAACGTCACGATTGCCCCGAATTGGTTGCCGCGACGTCCATCGGGCGTCAAGGTGGAATCGAAACCGCCCGCCGAACACCTAGCGAGAGGAGTTGCCCGATGATGAGCGCCTGTTGGAAGTTTCGTCCGGCCCGGGTTTTCGGAGTGATCTGTGCGTTGTTCCCGGCGGCGATGATGCCGCTTGTATGTGCGGACGAGACGCCGCCGAATCGTCCCAATATCGTCCTGATCATCGCCGACGACTTGAGCTACGGCGATGTCGGCTTCAACGGCAGTCGCCAAATCGAGACGCCCAATCTCGATCGGCTGGCCGCTCGAGGCGTCGTGTGCCGGCAGGGATATGTCTCGTCGGCGGTGTGCAGTCCGTCGCGGGCCGGTTTGATCACCGGCAAGAACCAGGTCCGTTTCGGTTACGACAACAATCTGACCGATTCGACTCCCGGTTTCGATCCTGAATATGCCGGATTGCCCATCGGCGAAACAACGATTGCCGACCGCCTGAAGAAGCTCGGCTACACGACCGGCATCATCGGGAAGTGGCACTTGGGAACACGTCCGCAGTTTCATCCGCTGCGTCGCGGTTTCGACGAGTTTTGGGGTTTCTTGGGCGGTGGGCACAATTACTTCCCCACGCCGCCGGGGTCGGGATACAACGCCCCCATCGAATGCAACTACAAGAAGCCGCAGCCGATCACGTACTTGACCGACGACATCGGGAACGAGACGTGCGACTTCATTCGCCGCCATCGCGACGAACCGTTTTTCTTGTACGCGGCGTTCAATGCACCGCACGCGCCCCTTCAGGCCCCGGAAGCCGATCTGGCACGTTACGCGCACATCGCCGACAAGCGACGCCGGACCTACTGTGCGATGGTGTACCGCTTGGATGTCAACGTCGGCCGCATTCTCGATGCGCTCGACACGTGCGGTTTGACGGAACGCACCTTGATTGTTTTCATCAGCGATAACGGGGGCCCGGTCGATTCCAACGGTTCGATCAACGCACCGCTGAACGGTCAAAAAGGCATTTTGCTGGAAGGCGGGATTCGCGTTCCGATGGTTTGGTCGTTGCCCGGTGTTTTGCCTGCGGGCAAGGTTTACGATCGGCCCGTGTGGTCGCTCGATTTCGTGCCCACGTTCGTGTCGCTGGCCGGCGGAACGGTACCGCCCGAAGATGGACTGGACGGAACGAACGTCTTGCCCTATTTGACCGGCCGATCGGAAGGCGGTCCGCACGATGCCATGGTATGGCGGTTTACGATCAGCGCCGCGATTCGCGAGGGCGACTGGAAACTGATCCGTCTGCCCGACCGACTGCCCATGCTGTTCGATCTCAGCCGCGACATTTCCGAACAGCACGATGTGGCGTTGGAGAACCTCGAACGGACGAAGGCGATGCTCAAGAAATTGGGCGACTGGGATGTAAGCCTGCCGCATCCGGTGTTCATGGAAGGCTACAAGTGGAAGCGACGGCAGTTGGACCTTTACGATCGCGAGTATCCGCTCGTGCAGCCCGAGTAGCCGAAGCCGGCGGGCAATGAATCGCCCCGGGGCACGCGCACAAAAAAGCAGCGGAGGGCCATCGGTTCGTCAGGCCTTCCGCTGCGTTTTGTCATTTTCAAAGTACCGGAGGTGGGAGTTGAACCCACACGGGCCGAAGCCCACTGGATTTTGAGTCCAGCGCGTCTGCCATTCCGCCACTCCGGCGCTGGTTTTCCCTCGACCGAGGGGGTTGGGTGCTGCGAGAACTCGGCTCGCCACCCGAGCTTGTGCCTATTGTGTGCATCCGAGGGGATCTCGTCAATAGGCCCGAAAACACTCTTCTCGAGGGGGGGCGGCGTTCTGGATTGGGTTTTGTGTGCAAAGAAAAGTGTCGATCGAAACGGCGTTTGACACTCCGATTTGAAAAAAGGTATCTTTGCCCGACTTCCGGTTAACGGAAACGGCCCTGGGAAGGGGCCGCCGCCGGAATTTCAAGGATCGTGCAGCGGGGAAACGGAGACGATGAAGCTCGTTCTGTTCGAAGATACCAAGGTTTCGCAACTGTACCCGATGACGTTGGCGCGTCCGGCGTTTGCCGTGTCGTGCGGATCGTATCGCTTGGTCGATCTGGTCGGCCGCCTGGAACTCGATGCCTACGCGATCGTGCGCGAGTACCTGCAGGCGATCGTCGACGCCGATTTCGAATTGTCGAAGCCGGAAGACGACGGCCGAACGAATCATCTGCTTTTCGTGAACGCCAGGGCGGTGCCGTCGGTCGACACGTTGCGGGTTCTCACCCAACTGAAAGACAATCGGCTGCCCAAAGCCGTTCGCGGCGACGGTGAGATTGCCGCGGCGCTGGTCGATATTCGGCAAACACCGTTGCCCGACTCGCTCACTCCCGACTCGGTGGCGGGGTGGCTCGAAAGCCTCGAACTCGAATCGTGCGTCGAGCGGATCGAGCTCAGCGCCTATCCGCACGAGGTGCTCAAGAATCATCTTCGGATCACGGCAGCAAACCTCGAAGACCGCCTGGCCCAAGGCGGGTATAGCGAAGTTCGTGACGGCGTGTTCGTGCGTGAGAACGTGACCTTGGGCGAACATCTCGTTGCCGACACGGCCGAGGGTCCGATCTTGATCGATCAGGGGGCTTCGATCGGGCCGTTTTGCTTTCTTCAGGGACCGGTGTACGTCGGTCCGGGGAGCAAGGTCATCGAGCATGCCGCGCTCAAAGAGGCCGTCGCCTTGGGACACACGACCAAAGTCGGCGGCGAGGTCGAGGGTTCGACGATCGAGCCGTACACGAACAAGCAGCATCATGGATTCTTGGGCCACAGCTATCTTGGGAGCTGGGTCAACCTGGGTGCCGGAACCTGCAACAGCGACCTGAAAAACACCTACGGGACCGTAAGCGTCGAGTACCGCGGCAAACGCGTCGCCACCGGCATGCAGTTTGTCGGTTGCGTCATCGGCGACTACTCGAAGACGGCCATCAACACGAGCATTTTCACCGGCAAGATCATCGGTGTGTGCAGCATGGTGTACGGGTTCGTCACGACGAACGTGCCCAGTTTTACGAACTACGCCCGCACGTTCGGTCAGATGTCTGAAATTCCCGTCGAAGTCGTCTTGGCCGGGCAGCAGCGAATGTTCAAACGCCGCAAGGTCGAGCAGCGGCCGTGCGATATCGCCTTGATTCAAGCGATGCACGCATTGACGGCTTCGGAGCGTCAGCTTAGCGACGAGCCGCTCTCATTCTGACGACGGCCTCGAAAAGGAGGTTCCCGCGCGCTTCGACAGCGCCTTGGGGATCGACGCATCCTCAAGGCGTATCGGCTTTTCTTGCATTGGATCGGTTTCACAATTAGTCTGACGTAGTACCAGGATGCGTGCGGGGCGTGCACATCGTGTTTGGAATTTCTGTCCCCCGATATCTGTTTGCGTAGGAGAGCGAGCTCTATGAGGACGTTCCATCGTTGGGCGTGCGCCGTCGCCGTGTTACTGGTGTGTGTGTCGAGCGGGATCGTCGTGGCGGCCGACACGCGTCCCAACATTCTGTTCATCATGGCCGACGACCATGCGGCCCACGCGCTGAGCTGTTACGGCAGCCGAATCAACAAGACGCCGAATCTCGACCGCATTGCCCAAGAGGGCATGTTGTTCCGAAATTGCTTCGTGACGAACTCGCTCTGTGGTCCGTCGCGGGCGGTGATTTTGACCGGTAAGTACAGCCATTTGAACGGGTTTGAGAAGAACGGCCGAACGTTCGACGGCTCGCAACAGACGGTCGCCAAATTGTTGCAGAAGGCCGGATACCAAACGGCGGTGGTCGGGAAATGGCATCTGCGGAGCGATCCCACCGGTTTCGATTACTGGCACGTCCTTATCGGGCAGGGGCCGTATTACAATCCGCCGATGAAGACGCCCGAGGGCGTCGTGCAACACGAGGGCTACACGACCGACATCATTACCGACGAGGCGTTGAAGTTTCTCAAGAATCGCGATCGGTCGCGTCCCTTCTTCCTGATGTATCACCACAAGGCGCCGCACCGCAACTGGTGCCCGGGACCGAAATACCTCGATCTGTACAAGGATGTGACCATTCCCGAGCCCGAAACCTTGTTCGACGATTACAGCGACCGAGGCACGGCGGCCAAGCAACAAGAGATGACGATTGCCGAACACCTGACGCCGCACGACTTGAAACTCGTGCCCCAGCGTGAAAAGTTCACGCCCGAACAGGCCAAGCGTTTCTACAACGCTTATGCCGCAGAAAACAAAGCGTTCGAAGAAGCCCAACTCGAAGGTAAGGAACTCATCCGCTGGAAATACCAACGGTACATCAAGGACTACTTGCGGTGTGTGGCTTCGGTCGACGAGAACGTCGGTCGCGTGCTCGATTACCTGGACGAAAGCGGCTTGGCCGAGAATACGATCGTGTTTTACACCTCGGACCAAGGGTTTTACCTGGGCGACCACGGTTGGTTCGACAAGCGGTTCATTTACGAGGAATCGCTGCGGTCGCCGCTTCTCATCCGCTGGCCCGGTCATACCAAGCCCGGCAGCGTTTGCGAGAAGATCGTGCTGAACCTCGATTTCCCCGAAACATTCCTCGATGTGGCGGGTGTATCGATTCCCGACGACATGCAGGGTGTCAGCCTTGTGCCGCTTTTGGAAGGGAAGAATCCAGCCGATTGGCGAAAGGCCATGTACTACCGCTACTATGAATTTCCGGCGGTGCACATGGTCAATAAGCACTACGGGATTCGAACCGACCGGTACACGCTGGCGTTCTTCCACGAGCTGGGCGAATGGGAGTTGTACGATCTCGAAAAGGATCCTCATCAGCTGCACAATGTTTACGACGATCCCGCCTATGCGACCGTGGTCAAGGAGTTGACCGCCGAACTGTATCGTCTCAAAGAGTACTACAAGGACGACGATACGATTCGCGGGGAACCCATTGCTAAGCCGAAGGCGAGAAAATAGCGGTCGGCGAAGACGTGAAAACCGAATTCGGCGCCGCGGAGACGTTTTCTGCGGCGCCGTGTTCATCCGTACGCGATAGAATGCATCGTCCGGCGTCTCACGCCGACGTTTTGCCGGGGACCAATTGCTACGTGAACGAACACAGGGAGTAACGTGCCATGAAACGGCGGACATTCTTGGGCGGCGCCGTCGGTGGGGGTGCCGGTGCAGTGCTGGGAAACTGCTTGTCGAGCTTGCCGAAGGCCGAGGCCGCGCCGGTCGATGCCTCGCCCACAGCGGTCGTGCCGCTCGGTAAACACGTGAAGGCCTCGCGGATCGGAATGGGTTTCGGAATGCGGGGCTGGCTTCGCGAATCGAACCTGTCGCGGCGAGGGCTGGATCATGCCAAGAAAGTCGTACGCTACGCTTACGAGGCGGGCGTACGGTTCTTCGACAATGCCGACTTGTACGGCAGCCACGGCTACGTCGCCGAGGCCTTGGCCGATCTTCCTCGCGAAAGCTACGTTCTTTCGACGAAAATCTGGTTCCATCCCAACGGGCTGCCCGAAAAGGAACGACCCGATGCCGATGTCGCCGTCGAGCGATTCCTCAAGGAATTGAAGACCGATTACATCGACGTCGTTCAAATCCACTGCATGTCGAAACGAGGATGGCCGGACGAAATGCGCAAGCAAATGGACATCCTCGAACGCCTCAAAGAGAAAGGCGTCATTCGTGCGCATGGGGTCTCGTGCCATTCGCTGGCGGCCTTGGAAGCGGCGGCCGAGTCGGATTGGGTCGATGTCGTCCACTCCCGTGTGAACCACAAGGGGGTGAAGATGGACGGCAAACCCGAGGAGGTCGTTGCCGCCCTGCGGAAGATCCACGATGCCGGCAAAGGGGTCGTGGCGATGAAGCTCTGCGGCGAAGGTGCCTTCCGGGACGATCCGAACCTGCGGGACGAATCGATTCGCTTCGTTCTCGGCACCGGGTGTGTCGATGTGATGATCGTCGGATTCGAGCTTCCCGAAGAGATCGACGACTTCAAAGCCCGCGTGGCAAAGGCCCTGACAGCGGTTGCCTGAGCCGGCATCCGAGCGCGGCTGCCGTCGATTTCCGGGAAGTGGTAGGACGGAGAGACTGCCGATGAACTTCCGGTTTTTTGCGGTGGCGGCGCTGACTTGGTGCGCCTGCAGCGGAATCGGCGGCACCAGCTCGGCCGCCGAAAAGCCCGCGGATTGCCCCAACGTCGTGTTCATCATGGCCGACGATTTGGGGTACGCGCATTTGGGATGCTACGGCGGCGAGACGATCCGCACGCCCGAGCTCGATCGCCTGGCCGCCGACGGTCTGCGGTTCACGCGGTTTCACGCAGGCGCGAGTTTGTGTCTTCCCTCGCGGTGCTCGTTGATGACCGGGCTGCATACCGGTCACAGTCGTTGCCGCGTCAACGGCGGCGGAGGGCGACATCCCGAGATCGCCGAGGAAGACATCACGCTCGCCGATATGTTGCAAAAGGCGGGCTACGCGACCGCCATGATCGGAAAATGGTCGCTGGGCGACGATTTTCGGGGATGCGTCGTGAGAGAGCACGATCGCGACGGCCCCGGTGCGATCTACAAGCACGGATGGGACTATTATTTCGGCGAGCCGAACCAAACCTACTGCCACAAGTATTTTCCGCCGCAGCTGTACCGGTTCGATCCGCACGGCATGTTGGGAACCGCGACGCCCGGCGATCGCCTCGAAGTCGTGCCGCTGCGAAACGGCGAAGGTCGCCGGCTCGACTACACGCACGATCTGCTCGTCGATCGGGCGTTGCGTTACTTGGATGTGGTCTCACAAACGGACCGCCCGTTCTTTCTCTACCTTTCCCTGACCGTGCCCCACGCCGATTTCGTGGTGCCCGAGCTTGAGCCGTATACCGTCGATCGGCCGTGGCCGAATGCCGCCAAGGCGTTCGCATCGATGATTACCCGAATGGATCGCGACGTGGGGCGGATTCGCCGAAAGATCGAAGAGCTGGGGATCGCCGAGAAGACGCTCGTGATCTTTACCAGCGACAACGGCGGTTTTTCGCAATTCGACGAAATCTTCGACAACAACGGCCCGCTCGAAGGCTTCAAGGGGCAACAAGCAGTCGGCGGCGTGCGGGTACCGTGTATCGCGTATTGGCCGGAGACGATTCGACCGGGGCGTGTGTCGGACGAACTGTTAGCCTTTTGGGACGTGATGCCGACGTTGGCCGAGCTGGCCGGAATCGAACCGCCGCGTCCGATCGACGGCATTTCGTTCGTGCCGACACTGGTGGAACACGGACGCCAGAGGCACCACCGTTACCTCTACTTCCGTGGGGCATCGGCCAAAGATTACCTCGTGATTCGCGGCGAGGGGGAAAATCGATCCGACGAAGCGATCGCGGCCGAAGCCGAAGGACCGGTCGTCGTTCCAGCCTTCGTGGACCGACGACGATAAGCAATCGGAGAAGAATAGAAGCAAGGCCGGCAGTTGGGCGGTGTGAAGATCGTGCCGTCGCCAACCGCATTCGGTTCGTAGAGACGGCGCTCGCCAACGGCGACGGTCCGCCGATTGGTCGAAGACGTTTGCCGCAGCACGCGAGACGAGAGTTTGACGAAGGAGACGTGGCTCGCGGCTGCTCAGCCGACCTCGATTTCGTTGTCTAGTTTTCCCGGGGCAAGCGCCATCGCGGCATGTTGCGCCCGTTGCTTCATGTAATAGGTGGGGCAACGGCCGCTGATGACGATTCCGTCCCGGTTGATCTCGACGTGGAGATGGCGGACACAACCGCCCGTTTCCCGCAGGATCGCTTTGGCGATGTCTCCCGCGAGTCGGTCGCGTTCAGCCCGAGTCGGGCGACGCGGTGTCTCGACGGGAGGCAATTCGGTACGGACGACGGTTTCTTCGTCGTACGGTACGGAAGCCATGGTTCCCTCCAACCGGACGTCGGTAACTGATCCTTCGATTCCGACGACACGTCCTGTGAAAGGAGACACTTCCTTTGTCCCCGCCGATTTAGGCACTCAGCGGGTACGGAGAAACCTGTCGGCACCGTGCGACCTCGGTTCAATCCAGATGCAAATCTTCCGCTTCGCTGTCGGGAAGAACCTCGATCTCGTTGATCAAGTGCACGTCGGCGTCTCGCAATACCGCGCGAACAACCTCCTGCGCCAATTGTTTGTGATAGAAACTTGAAACGACCCCGGAGATGAGAAGCCGATCTTGATCTTGAACCACACGCAACTGTTGCAATTCCACAATCGGGCTGCATCGCAGTGCCGACTGGGCACGCGGTTCGACGGTGCGTGCGGATGTCGCGGCTGTGGGTGTCGTTTGGCCATCCATGGTGTCGAGCTTGTTTTCTGAAACCCGGTCGATGTGGCACGAACGATCCGAGCTTCCTATTTCAATCGCCCCAAAATGCCGACCATCCCGCCGCTAGCGGCAGGGGGGCGTCCAAACCCCGAACGTCGGCTGACAATGCCTCAAAAGCAATGTATCGCAATGTCCCGAGGGGCGTCAAGCTTATTTTCGTCGATTTCGAGGACAAAGCCTAAACGCCCGTGCCTCGAAGGGCGATGCACGAAAAAACCCGGCGACCGAGCGCCGGGTTCGTCGCTTGGACGGCGATCGACCGAGGGGCTTCAGCCGATCTTGCCTTGTGCCTTGAGATACGCGATCACCTCGTCGGCCAACTCTTCCGGCGACTTGTTCGCCGAGTCGAGCACCAGCTCGGGGTTCTCAGGGGCTTCGTAGGGATCGTCGATGCCGGTGAAGCCTTTGATTTCGCCGGCTCTCGCCTTTTTGTACAAGCCTTTCGGATCACGGGCTTCGCACACTTCGAGGGGGGCATCGACGAAGATTTCGATGAAATCCCCTTCGGCGAGGGATTCGCGGACGCGGTTGCGGTCGACGCGGTAGGGGCTGATAAAGGCCGTAATCGCGATCAACCCGGCGTCGCAAAATAGCTTGGCCACCGCACCGATACGGCGGATGTTTTCTTCCCGATCTTGGGCGCTGAAGCCCAGCCCGAATCGCTTGGCGAACTCTTCACCGTGCTTCTCTTTGAGCATGCCGGGGGCGGCGTTCAGGCCGTGGCGAATGTTGTCGCCGTCGAGCACGTAGCTGCGGACTCCCATCTCGTGCAACTTATGGTCGACGAGATTCGCGACCGTGCTCTTGCCGCAGCCGCTGAGTCCCGTGAACCACAGCACACAACCTTTGTGCTTGTTGAGGGCTTCGCGTTGTTCGCGGGTGACGGCGTGTTCGTGCCAATATACTTGGGCATCACCGGGGTTACTCATTTCGAAACGTCACTCCTTGGCTCTAAATTCAGAACTCTCGTGGAACTCGGATAGGAAACTTGCTGGTTCAGGACGATCGACGAAGAAAGCCCATTGTAGATGTCACAAGCTGCATCGGCCAGTTCCAAGCGACGCAAGGCTCGGCTGACGACTCGCCGAAAAATACAAGTTAACACACAAACTTACTTCTGTATAGGTGGGCCCGGTTGGTTAAATTGGAAAAGAGGCGAAGGGTGGGGTGTTTGTGATTGCGCGTAATCTCTTGCGTATCAAGAAGTTCGGCTTGACGTTTCGTGCGTGACCGCGCAAAAAAATGGGGTCGCAACGAATAGTCACCAGGGGTATAATCCCTTGTCCTTTGGAACAGCCCTGTGGTTCGGGAGTGGTGGCCATGTCGCAAACGGAAACGGTGATGGGAAACAGCGAACATCAAACGAAGACGGTTTTGGGGCTCTCTGCCGAGACGATGTACGAAAAGTGCATGGCGCTTGCCCGAAACCTATGGTGGAGCTGGCAGCCCGACGTAATCAATTTGTTCCGAGATCTGGATCCCATCCGTTGGCGGCAATTGGGGCACAACCCGATCGCGTTGTTGGAAGAGATCACGCCCGAGCGGTTGGAAACCCGCGCGGCCGAGTTGGCATTGTACAGCCGGATCAATCACGCGTATCGGCGATTGCAGGAATACCTCGAAGAGATCACGCTGTGGCGACGCACGCACGCGGGCGTGTTGGGCTCGAAACCGGTCGCCTACTTCTCTCTTGAGTACGGCGTGCATGAGTCGGTACCGATCTACTCAGGCGGCTTGGGGGTGCTCTCGGGCGACCATTGCAAGAGTGCCAGCGATTTGGGCGTTCCGCTGGTGGCCGTCGGGCTGTTCTACGATCAGGGGTACTTCAAGCAGGTTTTGACCAAAGACGGCTGGCAAGAAGAGGAATACCTCGACGTCAAGCCCGAGAATTTGCCCCTCGAATTGGCCCGCGATGCCAACGGCGAACCCGTCACCGTGTCGATCGACACCCGCAGCGGCCGGTTGCTGGCCCGCGTTTGGCTCATGCGTGTGGGGCGAGTCAATATTTATCTGCTGGATACCGACACCGACGGGAATAGCCCCGAAGATCGCGAACTGACCAGTCGGTTGTACGGGGGCGATATTCGGACACGAATCCGGCAAGAACTGGTTGTCGGCGTCGGCGGAGTGAAGGCGTTGCGAGCGTTGGGCATCAAGCCCGGCGTGTACCATCTCAACGAAGGGCATTGCGCGTTCGCCGTGTTGGAAGTCATCCGCGAGCGGATGCAAGACGACGGATTGAGCTTCCAAGATGCCTTGCGCGAAGTGGCCCGGTGCACCGTTTTCACGACGCACACGCCGGTTCCGGCCGGTCACGACCGGTTCGATCCGGGCTTGATCGAAGAACACCTCGGACCGCTTCGCGACAGTCTGGGCATTTCGCACGATCAATTGATGGCATTGGGGCGCGTCGAACCTGCCAATCCGCAGGAACCGTTCTGCATGACGGTCATCGCCCTGAAAGTGTCGCACAAGGCGAACGCGGTCAGTTGCTTGCACGGTCACGTGTCGCGTCGCATGTGGTCGAACCTGTGGTCGTGGCACGTCGAAGATGAGATTCCCATCGGGCACATCACCAACGGTGTCCACATTCCCAGTTGGCTCGCCTGGCAGATGAAGGTGTTGTACGACCGCTACTTCCCGGCCGGGTGGTACGAGAAGATGGGTGAGCCCGAGGCGTGGCAACACATCTACTCGGTCGATCCGGGGGAATTGTGGGAAACGCACCTGACGTTGAAAACCCAGCTCTTGGCGTTCGTGCGGCGTCGTATCAGTCGGCAATGTCGGCGACGGGGCGAGCCGGACGAAGTCATTGAAACCGCCCGCAATGTGCTGGACCCCGACATCTTGACGATCGGCTTCGGACGCCGTTTCGCCACGTACAAGCGTGCGACGTTGCTGCTGACCGACCCCGATCGTCTGGCACGGTTGGTCAACGATCCGAAGCGACCGGTGCAGTTCGTCTTTGCCGGGAAGGCACATCCCGCCGATCAGCCGGGTAAGGAATTTGTGCAGCGAATTGCGAACTTGCGGAACGATCCGCGATTTGCCCATCGGATCGTGTTTATCGAAGACTACGACATCAACGTGTGTCGGCACATGATCCAGGGGGTCGACGTGTGGTTGAACAACCCGCGCCGCCCGTTGGAGGCCTCGGGAACCAGCGGCCAGAAGGCCGTTCTCAACGGGGCCTTGAATTGCTCGATTCTCGACGGTTGGTGGGCCGAGGCCTACGACGGCACGAACGGCTTCGCGATCGGGCATGGTACGTCCCATGTCGATGACGCGATCACCGACCAACGCGATGCCGAGTCGCTGTACCGCGTTTTCGAAGACGAGGTGATCCCGATGTTCTACGATCGGGACGCCGACGGGCTTCCGCGGGCGTGGGTTCGCCGCATGATGAACTCGATCAGTTCGTTGGCATGGCGGTTCAGTGCCCACCGCATGGTCGCCGACTACGTCAAGTACGCCTATCTGCCGGCTGCCGGCGGTGTGAGCTGCGATATGTCGCAGTGAGGCGACGCCTTGGACGGCCGCCGTTTCGGCGACGGCGAACCGCACAGTCGGCCCGTGCGTAGTGAGTTTTGAGTGATCGAGCCCTCTTTGTGGGCTCGATTTTTCTTGATTTTCTTGGGAAAATCGGTGTTTTCGATGTTTCGGCCGTGCCGGCGACGGGAGCCCGCCGTCGGTGCGGCGCGAGGTCATCCCTCCGGTGTTTCGGCGGCTTGCTGCGCACTTTCCGACGAGGCCGACCCATGCCCGCGGTATACGTCTATCGTCATCAGGTTCGACCGGAAGAGATCGATCGGTTGGGGCACGTGAACAACGTCGTATACCTGAAGTGGATGGAAGCGGCTGCGGTGGCCCATTCGAAGGCGCAAGGGTGGCCGGGTTCCCGCTATCTCGAATTGGGAAAAGGTTGGGTCGCGAAATCGCACAAGATCGAATACCACCATCCGGCACGTGAGGGATGGCACATCGTCGTTCGCACGTGGGTGGCCTCGATGCGCAAGTCGAGCTCCATCCGCCGCTACCGCATCGAGCGAGAAGACGACGGAACGCTATTGGCTACGGCCGAAACCCGCTGGGCCTTCATCGACTACGCGACGGGTAAGCCCGTCCGCATTGCACCGGAAGTGATCGCCTCGTACGAAATCGTCGGCGACGAGCCGGATCGTCGATGAAGCAGCGTGTCGTGCTCCATTGGGCAAAACGGGAGAACCGCTCATGAAAGTACTCGTCGTGTTGGGACATCAGCGGCCGGGAAGCTTTTGTCATGCCATCGCAGAAACGGCCGTGAACGAACTCAAAGCGTTGGGACACGAGGTCGTATTCCACGATTTGTACCAAGAGAACTTCGATCCGATTCTCACCAACGACGAGATCGCTTCTCCGGCAAATCCCGAGCCGAAAGTGCCCGATGAGATTCAACGTCACTGTCGCGAGTTGGTCGAATCGGACGGCTACGTTATCGTCCACCCCAATTGGTGGGGGCAAATGCCCGCGATTCTCAAAGGGTGGATCGACCGCGTGTTGCGGCAGGGGGTTGCCTACGCGTTCACCGAGCAAGGGGTAGACGGGAAACTCAAAGACAAGCGGGCGCTGGTGCTGACCACCTCGAACACGCCGCGGGATATCGAGCTGAAGGTGTTCGGGGATCCGCTGGAAAACCTCTGGAAGACTTGCATCTTCGGCTTTTGCGGCGTCGAGAACTTCAAACGCCGTAACTTCGAGTCGATCGTATTGAGCACACCCGAGCAACGACAAGGGTGGCTCGAAGACACGAAGACGCTGGTCCGCGAGATGTTCGGCGACTGACGGCGAACGATGTCGCGCAGGCATCAACTTCTTCGCTGCATTCACTCCAACGGGGGGAGACCTCGGTAAATCCGAGAAAATCGACGCAATCGGCAAAGCTTGACTGCCGATAACTCGTTATGTGCCCGTGGGTGTTTCTGCGAGAACGGGCACGTGTTCGGAGAGGGACGGACCCCTTCAGGAGGAGCAGTCGGATGCAAGTGAAGGTCTACGTGCCGAAGGTTGTCGAGATTCCGAGCGAATACCTCCCGGCGTTGGCAAAGCGGGCGGCGGACAGTCTGGGTGAACGCGCCGAGGAAGTCTCGGCGACGCGCGGTCATCTTGTCCGCCAAGCTGTTCAGGACGGCTTGTTGCGCGATCTCGACTATCTGATCGGCGAGGACGGGACGGTCGATTTGGTATGCGATCCCGGGATGGAAATTCCCCTTGAGTTGGACAACAAGACGCTGACGCTGGCGGAGCTTCTGGAGGCTCTCCAGTACAAGCGTAGTTGGACCAGCATGAAGGCCGCCCAGTCCGACGCAGCATGATGTCCGGTTTGTTTGCCCAATTGCGAACCTTTACGATTCGGGGACGCGCGCCCGACGACGGCCGCGACGCCGACGATGCCGCGCCTGAATCGATCATGGTCGATCTCTTCGAGGCGAGGGAGCGGACTCCCTGTCGAAACGTCCCGACGTCGACACCGATCGATCCGGTTTCGCACGACGGTTCGCAGGGCAAACCGAACCGTTCGGCGGAACCGGCCGCGTCGCTTCGCATGCCGCGAAACCGACCTCGGACATCGGTCTCGGCGATGTTCGACACCGAGGCCGAAGCTGCCGCCGGGGCTCGAGCCGGCACTTCCGTTCCAATGAACGGAAAAGCCGTCAAGCCGCGTCCTGGTTCGACAACCGTGGCGGCCACGCAAGCCGAGGAACTTGTTTCGCAGGTTCAGCGGTTGCGCGTCGTGCGGGAGGACGAAACGCGGCACGCAGCGAGACGCGAAGACGGGCGATTCGACGGCGTGCCCACGGCAGAAGATGGGTCCATCCTCCTGGAGAACCCGAGCGCCGATCCGGAAACCGCCCCGCGAGAGGTCGTGGGCCGACCATACCACGTCAATCCGTATTGGCGGCGAACCACCAGCGAGGCGTTGGACCTTCGGCGGATGATCGAGGAACGGCGTCGGCAACTCCGAAAGGCGCAAGACGCCGAGGAGCGAACGGCTGCTTCCGTCCATCACGCGGTCGAATCACGACTGTGCTCCGACCCCGCGGCTTCTTGTGCACCGGACGATTCCGCTTCGGCTTCCGACAAACCGCCGACCGGGGAGGCATCGCATAACGCGTGCGACAACATTGACGCCGAGGAAAGCATGCGCGAGAAGCTGCGTTCCGAGCTGATGTGGGTCGTCCAATCGTGGCCCCGTCTTTCTCCACAAGTTCGCGACGCCGTTCTGGCGGTCGTGCGTGCCGGTTTGGCGGACGACGCGTCGACTCTGCGATCGGCTGCCGGTACCTGAGCGAGGCGGCCGTGACGCGCGGGCCGAGACCGGCTGCAACCGGAAACGGCATTGGAAGAACCGTTTTCGCTCTTTCCCGCCTTGCCGTGAGTGTCTGGATATTGCACGCGGCTGGGGGAATGGGGGGAGTGCGTCGAGTGCGAAGTCTGCTTGATCTTTGTTGTACGCACCTTTTTTTGGGCGGAGATGGGTTTTGCCCATCCGATGAGTAAGGACGACGGTGCGGACAGTATCGAGACATTGCGAAGAGAGAAGGGGCGGTCGCCGATCGTCTCGATTTTTCAGCAGGTGAACCGATGGCCATGGACTCGGCATCCCGCGCGACAAGCAGACAACGTCCGTTGAGTTGTTCTCTGTGCGGCATGCGTTTCGTGCCGCCGGAAGCGGCTCGGGATGCCGACGTGATCCATTGTCCGACCTGCGGGCTCGGACATCCCAATCCGGATCGCAAGCGGCGCGTAAACGCGGAAGAAGACACCGAGCAGTCGCCCGAGGCCGTTCTCGATCGCTGGTTGGAAGGTTCGCCGGTCGTCCAGCCCCCGAAAAAGGAAGAGGACTGGGAACTCTTGGGACGTTGGGCCCGAAGGCATCCGGCTCTGTCGCTGTTCGCCGTGACGGTTTCGATAGCGGTCGTCGTCTTGGCCGTCACGTTGGCCTTCCGGTTGCAAACGACTCAACGCCGATTGCAAAACGCCATCGACCGGATCGCAGCAACGGTGAAGGAGCGCGATACGGCACTGGGCGACCTTCAGGAATCACGCCGCCAGTTGCTTATATGGAAAAATCGCGCCGAAGCGAATGCCGCGGCGCTTTTGAGCGGTAAAGAGGAGATTCGACGTCTCGAAACGCAGTTGGCCGAGTCTCGACGAGAGCTTGCGGAAGTGCGCCGGGAACAGCTCGCGATTCGCCAGGGAACCGGTCGGGCTTTGGCCGAAGAAATGTATCGCCGATCGGTGGCGTTGTTACAGCAGGAGCCCGCCCAAAGCTTGTTCCTCGCCGGCGAGGCCATCGACGCATTGACGACTGCCGGGGACCAACCGCAGCCCGAGATGGAACAGGTGTTGCGTGACGCGTTGGCGGCGGCAGGTGGAATCGGGCTGCTTGGGCACAGCGGTCCGGTCGAAGCGATCGCCGTGAGTCCGAACGGCCGTTTCTTGGCCAGTGCTTCACGAGACGCCACGGTGCGTCTTTGGGATTTGACGGCGTCGGATCCGGCCGCGGGCGTCAAGCGGCTCAAGGGAAATGAAAGTCCGTTTACCGCCCTGGCGTTTGCCGCAGGGGGAAGCAAGCTGATCGCCGGATGCGAAGACGGTTCGGTCTGGTTGTGGAACGTGGAATCTGCCGGGAACGAATCGCAGGGCATGCGATTACCCGGCCATCAGGCGCGGATCAATGTGGTTTGCGTCGGTCCGAACGGCCGATGGGCGTTGACCGCCTCGGGAGATTTCGGAGAAAACGACAATACCGCCCGACTATGGGATTTACGAGCGGCCGACCCAGCCGCGGCTTGCACGGTGTTGCGGGGGCATACCCGACCGATCCAGGCGGCGGCGTTTTCGCCCGACGGTCGTTGGGTGATCACCGCCGGTGAGGATCAGACGGTGCGTGTCTGGAATCTTGCTTCATCGTACCCCGCAGCCGAGCAAGTCATTCTCGAGGGGCACGAGGGTTGGATCACCTCGATCGCCGTTTCGGCCGACAGCCGGTTTTTCGTAACCGGTAGTTACGACGGAACGGCGCGAGTGTGGGATCTGACCTCGCCGTCGGTCAACAACCCGGCCCTGGTGCTCGGCGGTCACCAGGGTTGGGTGTCGACCACGGCCGTCGATCCGACCGGCCGCTGGGTAGCGACGGGCGGTTTCGATAAAGTCGTGCGTTTGTGGGACGTGCAGAACTTCGACGCAGGGCCCAAACCCATCTTGTTGCCCGGCCACGAAGGCCGAATCCAGGTTCTGCGATTCACGCCGGACGGTCGCTGGCTGATTTCCGGCAGCGAAGATCACACCGCCCGCATTTGGAACCTGCAAGCCGAGAATCCGGCGGAAAACGCCATCGTTTTGCGAGGTCATACCGGACCGGTCAGCGAAATGGTCGTCAGTCCGGACGGTCGATGGCTGATCAGTGCATGCGACGGCACCGAAGCCGAACAAGATTACTGCATCCGGCTGTGGCCGTTGGACCTCAAAGAGTTGGTGCGTGCAGCCCGTTTGGCGGCGGCCAGACGGCTCAACGAGAGTCAACGCAAGGCTTTGGTTTTGGAAACCGCCGCACGTCTTGAACGTCGGAATCGCTGAACGGTCGTTGGAGCACCCCGGGGGGCGGAAGAGCGAAGCGAACCGCCGCACGGCCGAAGGATAATTCTCTTTTCTCGCCACGTGTCTCGTCGATTGGTGGGACGACGTGTCGTTCGTGGTGTCTTCGGCAAACGCTATCGCCGCACGAACAGCCAGCCGGCCATCGCCCACACGGCAACGAACGAGAGTCCCAGCAATGCTTGAACGAACGTAAGATTCACGAGCCGGTTCCTTCGGAGTCTTTGTCCGATGCCGGGGAGCGAGATGCTCACCCTCTACCAAGTACGATGCCTTTCGGCCGTCGGTTTATCGACGTGGGGACGACTTCGGCTCGATTTTCGAATCGTGCCCCCAGAGAACCGGCAGGACGGGAGAAGACGCCCCTAATTGCCCAAATCGCCGCTGCGCAGCGTCGCACCGCAAGTGAGCCGGACGCATCCGTGAAAAGCAATGCGCGAACGGGTTAGTCGGTCATCATGCCTTGAGCCAGCATAGCCGCTCCGAGGGCACCGGCACCCGCGTTGCCTTCGCGCGAAAAGGCGAGCAGGTCGTTGAGCAATTCTTGCATCTGCGACGCGATGCCGACCACGTAAGCGGTGCGGTCTTCGTTCTGCTCTTCTTCGATCGCTTGTTGCAATCGCTCGGTCTGTTCGGCCAATCCGTGACAGATGTGGCTCAGTCGTCGAGGCCGATTGGTCAATTGGTCGACACGTTCCGGTGCGAGCATGCCCGAGGCCGTGACCATGTTGCGGAACCACCGTAACAACGTACCGCGACTGATGGCACCGATGGGCCTACCGTCACGGACGATGATGATACGCCGAATGGCGACGCGGCACATGAACTCGTAGATCGACCGAATCGGCGTGTCGGCTTCGTACGTGATCACGTGCGGACGCATCAACTTGGAAACGGGTTCGTCCCACGACTTGAGCGTGACCAAAGCGGCCATCAAGTCTTTTTCGGAGAGAATGCCGATCAGCTCGCCGTCGTCGTCGACCACCGGCGTCGACGTGATTCGTGAACGCAGGAAGTAGTCGGCCGCATCGCCGATGGGCATGTCGTGACGCATCGGGGCGACGATCGGTGTCATGACCTGTTCGGCGGTGACCCCGTGAAACAAGTTGCCGAAGGTGCCGGGTTGATCCAAATCGACGTGCGCCGTCTCGCTGAGCGACTGGAATCGAACCGCGCGATCCCGACCGCTGCGCTTGGCACACAACAACGCCTGGTCGGCCTGATCCACCAGCATTTCGGCGGTCAGGGTGTCGTCGTACACCTCGGCAATGCCGAGACTGGCGGTCACCTGCAACGTGGTGTCTCCCACGTCGATATGCGTGCTCGAAAGCTGTTTGCGGAAACGATCGGTCCACTTTTCGGCGTTGCGCTCATCCGTTTCCGGCAGCAAGATGCAAAATTCCTCGCCGCCGTAGCGCGCCAGGATGT
>CAYVVR010000013.1:0-17801 GCA_964454655.1 uncultured Planctomycetaceae bacterium
GCACGATTGGTCGATCCAATCTTACAAGCACATTTGGAACAACCGGCGTGCGCGCCTGCACCCCAAAAAGAGGGAGCTCCGGGCAAAATACCCGGGTGCAACAGACAGAAAACAGCAGCACCTAAACAGAATACGAACAGAATTTGCGGCGTTTTCGTCACGCCATCGACGCTTGGATGAAAAAATTCTCTCAGCTTGGTGCTTGAAATCTTGCAAGACATGAAGCACAATTGAAGTAATGTGAACCTGGAGAACTTACAAAACACATGGCGACGGGAAATTCCACGGTCGGCGTCCAAGAGCGTCGTGCCCAGCTCCTCGAGCTGATCAGGACGCACCGATTTGCCACGCTGGACGAGCTGGCGAAGGCGCTCTCCGTCTCGGAATCAACGATCCGTCGCGACCTCGACTATTTGGAAGAACAAGGGGATGCACGCCGTATTCACGGCGGTGTCCTGTACACAGGAAGCTCACCGAAACTGCCCGATTTCGATGTTCGGCAACCGATTCGGTGGATCCAGAAAAAAGCAATCGCCAAGAAAACCGTCGAGCTGATCGAGCCCAGCGACGCCATTTTGCTCGACGGCGGAAGTACGACGTACGAGGTGGCTCGCCTGTTGGTAGGTAAACCCCTGCACGTCGTCACCAATTCGCTGCCGGTGGCCAACTTGTTTTCGTCCGATGCCGTCAGCGACTTGGTGTTGATTGGTGGAAACATTTGCCCTCGTAGCGGCGTCGCCCGAGGGCCTTACGCAGACAAAATGATCGCGTCGCTTCGCGTTCGGAAGACGATTCTGAGCGTCGCGGCGATCAACGAACAAGGTTTTTTCAACAACAACCTGCTGGTCGTCGAGACCGAGCGGGCAATGATGCGGGCAGCCGACGAGGTCATCGTCGTTGCCGACAGCTCCAAGTTCGGTCACCAAAGTCTCGCTCATCTTTGTCGGTTGGGAGAGGTCAAGTACCTCATCTCCGACGACGGATTGAGCGACCGATGGTGTCGACTCATCGAACAAACCGGAACGAAGGTCATTTTGGCGCCGGTGCCTCACGAAGACGGCGAACAAGGCAAAAAGAGCCTACCGGCAAAGCCTGAACGCAACGTCTCGTCGCAAGTACGAATCGCCCAACCAACGAAAACGGACGTCGAATAGATGAGCACCGTTTCCAACATCGATCGAAGTCAAGTCGAACAAATCGTGCGAGAAATCGTCCTTCGCCTGGTCGACGGCCCGAAGGACAAACCGAAACTCGTGGTCAGTGTTTCGGCGCGACACGTTCACTTGACCCCGGAGCATGTCGAAATCCTCTTCGGCCCCGGGCACGAGCTGAAGCCAGCCAAATGGCTCTACCAAGACGGGTTTTACGCGGCCGAAGAAACCGTCATGATCATCGGGCCGCGGCGTCGGATGTTGCCCACGGTGCGTGTTCTCGGCCCCACGCGAAAACAGAGCCAGGTCGAACTCGCGTTTACCGACGCCATTTCGCTGGGCATCGACGCCCCGGTTCGGCCTAGCGGCAAACTCGACGGCACACCGGGTTGTGTTCTCGTCGGCCCCGCGGGATCGGTCGATCTGCAAGAAGGCGTCATTCGGGCCGAGCGACACGTCCACATGAATGTTCGCGACGCCGAATATTACGGCGTGAAAACCGGCGACCGGATGAACCTGCGGATCGAATCCGGCACGTGCACCACCGTGTTCGAGGGCCTGCTTGTGAGGGCGGACGAAGCCAGCAAACTCGAAGTGCATTTGGACACCGACGAAGCGAATGCCGCCGACTTGGATCACGCAACGAAAGTGACCCTGTTCAAACCGTGATCTGCGTTGTCGGAAGTCTTCGCAATCGATCGTTTATCGCCGCCCCGGGGCGGCACGAAATATCGCGATTTCAACCACAGTACGTTGACCCTTTTTTGACTCGGAGAATCAGGTCATGGCAAAGGCGATGGAAGCGTTGGGCATGATTGAGACCCGCGGATTCGTCACCCTGGTCGAAGCCACCGACGCGATGCTCAAAGCTGCCAACGTGCAGTTTCTGGGCTGGGACAAAGCCGGTAGCGGCTACGTAAGCGTGTACGTCACCGGCGACGTGGCCGCCGTGAAGGCTGCCACCGATGCGGGTGCCGCCGCGGCGAGCCGTATCGGTGAAGTGATCAGCGTCCAGGTCATTCCGCGACCGCACGACGAGCTGTCGGCGGTGCTCCCTCCGGCCCCCAAAGGCTCGAAGTCGGCGTGATCTCATGACGGCCAAGGCACGACGAACAAAGCAAACAGTCCGCAGAAAGGAAGAACAAGTCATGCAAGACGCCATTGGTTTGATCGAAACGAAAGGTTTGGTGGCATTGATCGAGGCGACCGACGCGATGGCCAAGGCGGCCAACGTGCAAATCGTCAAGCGTGTGCAAATCGGCGGCGGCATGGTCACGACGATCGTCCGCGGCGACGTCGGCAGCGTCCGCGCGGCCGTCGAAGCCGGCGCCAATGCGGCCTCGCAAGTCGGAGAACTGCTGGCCAGCCACATCATTCCTCGCCCCGCCGACGGTGTGATCGACGCGTACCTGAGCTGACGACCGCCGGCGATCGTCCGTTGCTTCGCTTCGTTTGGAAGGCCGCGAGGAAAGGAGGCATGCGCCATGAAGATACTGGTGGCGAATCTCGGTTCGACCAGCTTCAAATACCGCTTGCTCGATATGGATACCGAAACCCAAATCGCGCGCGGCGGTATTGAGCGAATCGGCGCCGAGCAGAGTCCGTGCTTTGCCGAGATCGGCGATCATCGGCTGGAAGAAACCCGGCCGATCCCCGATCATGCGGAGGCCGTCCGCCAGTGTCTCAAGCAACTGACCGATCCCGAGCACGGATGTCTGTCCGATCCTTCCGATGTCGCAGCCATCGGCTTCAAGGCGGTCCACGGTGGACGGATTTCAGGTGTACAGCGAGTCGACGACAACGTCCTCCAAGCGATGGAGGAAATGGCCGACGTTGCTCCGGCGCACAACCCACCGTATATCCGGGCGATGCGGCTGTTGCACGAATCCTTCCCCGAGATTCCATTGGTCGCCGCCTTCGAAACCGATTTCCATAAAGACATGCCCGAACGGAACAAGTACTACGCCGTTCCGTTTGAATGGGCGGAGTGGGGCGTTCGACGCTGGGGATTCCACGGCGCCAGTCACCGCTACATCGCGACCCGCACTCCCGAAGTGGTAGGACGTGACGATCTGCGTATCATCTCCTGTCATCTCGGCGGCTCGAGTTCGTTGTGTGCCATTAAGAACGGCAAGAGCGTCGCCGTGAGCATGGGGATGAGCCCGCAAACGGGGTTGCCGAACAACAATCGCGTCGGCGATTTCGATCCCTTTGCGATCCCCATCGTGATGCAGAAGACCGGCAAGAGCCTCAAGGAAGTACTCGACGACTTGGCATGTCGAAGCGGTCTTCTGGGCGTCTCCGGGGTAAGCACCGACATGCGGGATATCGTTCAGGCGGCCCGCGACGGAAACGACCGGGCGCAACTCGCGATCGACATGTTCATCGGCTCGATTCGCCATTACCTCGGCGGCTATCTCGTCGAGCTCGGCGGTGCCGATGTAATCGTGTTTACCGGTGGAATCGGGGAAAACAACCCGTGGCTGCGTGCCGCGGTATGCGAAAATCTCGAGTCGTTGGGAATTCAGCTTTCGCCCGAGCGAAACGAGCAAGCCAAGGGTGAATCGCTCATTTCCGACGATTCGAGCCGCACTCAGGTGTGGGTGATTCCCACCAACGAAGAATTGATCGTCGCACGGCAGGCAAAACAACTCTTGGCAGGGTAGGCCGATGTTTCTCGCGAAGGTGACGGGCTCGCTGGTTTCCACGCAAAAAGTCGACGCGATGACGGGGCGAAAGCTCCTCATCGTCGAGCCTTACCGCTTGGAGGCCGACTCCCGACGACGCCTTGTTTCCACCGGTCGTACCTTCGTGGCCGTCGACACCGTCGGGGCCGGAGAGGGAGAACTCGTCCTGATCGTCCAAGGATCGAGTGCGAGACTTACCCCCGAAACGAAAAACCTGCCGATCGACACCGTCATCGTCGGCATTGTCGACCAAGTCCATGTCGACGGCAACAGCGTGTACGACAAAGAAGCCTTCGAGTCGGAGGAAACCTGAGCACGTCGCAGGCCGTTTTGAATCGAAAGGGAATTGTTTCGGTCCGGGCTTGTGCCGTCGCCGATCGAACCATAACTGGATGTCAATTCCGGAAAACGAAAAGACGCCCGTCCCAACGTGGAGGGAAATATCATGCAAGTCAACGAATCGCTGGTCAAAAGTGTCGTCGAAGAAGTATTGCAGCGTCTCAACAGCAACGGACGTGCCGGTACCGTCGCCGCCGGAAGCTACCAGGGGCGTCTCGGATTGTTCACCGATGTGAACGAAGCGGTAGCCGCGGCGAAAGAGGCGTTCGAACTCTTGTCGCGACGGCCCTTGGAAGATCGAAAACGCGTCATCGACCACATTCGGCGAATCTCCATCGAGCAGTGCGTCGAACTCGGCACGATGGAGATGAATGAAACGAAGATCGGGCGTCTGGAACACAAGATCGAAAAGCTCAAGACACTCGGTGAGCGCACTCCCGGCGTCGAGTTTCTACGCTCCGAAGTGTTCAGCGGCGACCACGGGCTGGCGGTCATCGAGCATGCTCCGTTCGGCGTCATCGGCGCCATCACCCCGGTTACGCACTCGTTGCCCACGTTGACCGGTAACGCCGTCAGCATGATCGCCGCGGGCAATACGCTCGTCGTCAATCCGCATCCCAGCGGCAAGCGGGTCGCCGCCGAAGGTGTCCGCCGCTTCAATGCCGCCATTTACCGCGACGTCGGCATCGACAACCTGATTTGCATCATCACCGAGCCGACCATGGAATCGGCCAATGCGATCTTCAAGCACCGCGACGTCGCCTTGCTGTGCGTGACCGGCGGTGCAGGAGTCGCACGGGCAGCCTTGCAACAAGCCAAGCGTGCGATCGTCGCCGGCCCGGGGAATCCGCCGGTTGTCGTCGACGAAACTGCCGACCTCGATCGAGCCGCTCGCTGCATCATCAAGGGAGCCGCCTACGACAACAACCTGCTGTGCATCGCCGAAAAGCAGGTCTTCGTCGTGGAAAAAGTCTTCGACAAGATGATGGACGCCATGGAGGCAGCCGGCGCCGTCCGCCTGAACGCCCGCGAAGTCGAACAACTCACCGCCAAGGCGATCGTTACCGTGGGCGAAGGCGAGAAGGCGCACGACGCACCGTCGAAAGAATTCTTGGGGCAAGATGCCGCCGTCTTGGCGCGGGGCATCGGCAAGTCGGTTCCCGAGAGCGTCGAACTGCTGTACGGCGAAACCGATTTCCACAACCCGTTTGTGCAAGTAGAGCAGATGATGCCCTTCCTGCCGTTCGTGCGGGCGAAGGACGTCGACCACGCCATCGAAATGGCCAAGGAAAGCGAGCACGGTTTCCGCCACACGGCGATCATCCATTCGCACGATGTCGTCAACATGACGAAGATGGGCCGCGTCATGGACACGACTCTGTTCGTGAAGAACGGTCCGTGCATGGCTGGGTTGGGACTCGGCGGCGAAGGCTACATTTCCTTCTCGATCGCCGGGCCGACCGGGGAAGGCATCACGACGCCCCTGACGTTCACCCGCGAACGGCGATGCTCGATGATCGACAGCCTGCGCATCTTGGGCAAGGTCGGTGTGTGAACGGCCCAAAAGGGCACGCGAAAACGGCAATCAATTGGAAGGACACGAACCGAAACGATCGGCCGGTCAAGGCTCGATCGTTCGGTAAGTCGGGAAGACGCAGATGTTGGCAGCACGCGTGGTGGGCACGGCGACGGCAACCGTCAAACATCCGACCATGCAAGGATGGAAACTGCTCGTCGTGCAACCCGTGTTGTGCGACGGCAAAACGCCCGACGGATTCCCGCTGTTGGCGGTCGACAATTTGGGAGCGGGACGAGGCGATCGAGTGATCATCTCCAGTGACGGACGGCACACTCGCGCCCTGATCGGCAACGACAACACCCCCGTTCGATGGTCGGTGATTGGACTGGCAGACGAATGATGTCGATACCCGTGGATCCGGAACTCGTCGCGAGCATTGTTCGGCAGGTATTGGCCGAAAAGCTGGCGGCTGCGCCCGAAGCGGCGGCCGGTGTCGCGAGTTCCCGCCCCGCGGTCGTCCCCGCCCAAGAGGTCCCCAAGCCCTCGGCGGGCAATTCGTCCGCAAGTCCGGCCCCACAACCGCGAAAACCGCGCGTACCGTCGGATGCCTTGGTCTTGAATACGCGTGTGGTAACGCTGGCGGCCGTCGAATCCAAGCTCGACAACGTGCGACGGCTGATCGTGCCCCCGCGGAGCGTAATCACGCCTGCGGTTCGCGATCTGCTCGACCAACGACATATTCAAGTCGTCTTCGACGCCGACGGTTCGAAGCAAGAATCGCAAACGCCCTCGGGCACCTGTGATTTGACGATCCTGCTTTTGGGTTCGCGGATCAGCGAAATGCAAGTCGGACGCATCCTACGTGATGCCGCTTTCACGGCGACGTGCGAGCGTTTCAGCTGTTTGATCGCAGCGACCGACCGCGCGGCGGATATCGCCGGTGCAAACGGCGCCGTTGCGATCTTGAGCCGCCACACCGCGGCAGCGTGTTGTTTGGCCAATCGGCATCGTCATGTACGGGCGATCGTCGCGCACGATGTATTGAAGCTACCTGAAGACGTTGCCGCCGTGGGTGCCAACACGGTGATCGTCGATCCCACACCGGGCATGTTCGTCGTCAAACGGACGCTTGTAGCGTTCATGGAAAACTTTGGGCGAGAATGTCCCGAAGTCTTCCGCGAACGACTCGGATGACATACGGCCGAAACGGCAAGGAATATACGTCGATGCGAATGGGAAAGGTCATCGGAACCGTCACACTGCACAAAAAGCATCCGGCGTTGGTCGGTGGACGGTTCAAAATCGTCGTCCCGTACACGCTGGACGACCTGTTGGCCGAAGGGGCCGATTTCCTTCCGAATAACGAAGAACTCATTAGTTACGACGACCTGAACGCGGGAGTCGGTGAGTTGGTCGCATTCAGCGAGGGCCCGGAATCGGCGCGGCCGTATTTTCCCGAGTTGAAACCGATGGACACAAACATCACCGCGATCCTCGACACGCTGGATGTCGTGCCCCTCGACGACGTCCAGCCTTGACACGAAGACACGAACCGGACAATCCCCACAAAACTTGAATCGACGCATTCGGAGCGACAGAAATGTTGAACATTCACAAAGTCAAACAGCAAATCTGTGAGATCGGGCAACGGATCTACAAGAAAGGTTTTGCGGCCGCCAACGACGGCAACATCTCATGGCGAGTCAGTGAAAACGAGGTCGTCTGCTCGCCGACGATGATCAGCAAAGGGTTCATGAAGCCCGAAGATCTGTGCGTGGTCGACATGGAAGGCAACCAGCTTTCCGGACGCCGCAAGCCGACCAGCGAAATCAAGCTGCATTTGGCGATCATGAAATCGCGGCCCGACGTGAAATCGGTCGTCCACTGCCATCCGCCACACGCGACGGCCTTCGGTATCGCCCGCGAACCGGTGCCGCAATGCATTCTTCCCGAGGTCGAAATCTTCCTCGGCGAAGTTCCGATCGCGAAGTACGAGATCCCCGGCAGCCAAGAATTCGCCAACACGATTCTGCCGTTCGTGCAAAAATCGAACGTGATCATTCTCGCCAACCACGGTACGGTCAGTTACGGGGAAGACGTCGAGAAGGCCTACTGGTACACCGAAATCCTCGACGCGTACTGTCGCATGCTGATGCTCGCCCGCAGCCTGGGGCGCGTCAACTACTTCAGCGAGCCCGAAGCCCGTGCCCTGCTCGATCTGAAGGGCAAGTGGGGCATGAAGGACCCGCGGCTGGAACTCGAGAATTGCGAACTCTGCTCGAACGACGTGTTCCGTGGAAGTTGGCAGGAAGCCGGCGTCGAACAACGCGCTTTCACTCCGCCTCGGTATGGATCGGGCAGCTGCTCGACCTCGAATGCCCCGGCAGGAAATAACGGAAAGCCCGTCAACGACGACCGCGAAGCTTTGATCCAAGAGATCACCGATCGCGTCATTCAGGCGTTGCGTCAACAAGGTTGATACCGTCGTCGCTCCGAATTTCGAACGGTTCTCTTGCGCCGTTGTCTGTAAAGGCAACGGCGTTTTTCTTAGCTAATCACGACAGGGCACGATCGCTTGCACGGCAGAGCTCTCGACGACACAATACCGGAAATCGTCGCCCACGATCGTCGCTTGAGGCTTCTCGATATTTTTTGCCGCGGCGTAAGGGGGCGTCTGAAAACCGTGCACACTAGCATCCCGTCCGATTGACACACGGGGCAGGATCGACCTCGGATGTTGGCGAAACTAACGACGTTTTCACTCTTGGGCATCGACGCGGCAACGGTGGAAGTCGAAGTCGACGTGTCCCCTTCCGGGCTACCGAAGACGGTCATCGTCGGACTCCCCGAAGCTTCGGTGCGAGAAAGTACTCACCGGGTCGATCGGGCGATCGCCAACTCCGGTTTTCAGCGGCCGCAAAATCGAACGGTGATCAACTTGGCACCGGCCGACATCCCCAAGGATGCCGCATCGTTCGATCTTCCCATCGCGTTGGGAATTCTCGCAGCCAGCGGTCAATTGGATCAACAACAGCTGGCCGAATACGCGGTGGTCGGTGAATTGGCCTTGGACGGCGGCGTACGGCCGATTCGCGGGGCCCTATCGATGGCGATGGAGGCCGCAAAGCGGCGTTTGAAGGGAATCGTGATTCCTCGGCAAAATGCGGCCGAAGCGGCCGTCGTAGAAGATATCGAGGCGGTGCCCGTGTCGTCGTTGACCGAGGCCGCGGCATTCCTCGGCGGAAGCTTGGATATCCCGCCGCATCCTTGCCGGGTCGCTGAAATCTTCGACCGCTCCTCACAATACGAGGTCGACCTCGCCGACGTGCGCGGTCAGGAAATGGCGAAACGCGCGTTGACGATCGCGGCCGCGGGCATGCATAACCTGCTGATGGTCGGTCCCCCCGGTTCCGGCAAGACGATGCTCGCCAAACGCATCCCCACGATTCTGCCGCCGTTGACGCCGTCCGAATCGATCGAAACCACGCGAATCTATAGTGCGGTCGGACGCATCGGTTCCGACGAGCCCTTGTTGACGACACGTCCATTCCGAGCTCCGCACCACACGATCAGCGACGCTGGACTGGTCGGTGGGGGCTCGACGCCCATGCCCGGCGAAATCAGCCTGGCCCACAACGGCGTGCTGTTCTTGGACGAATTGCCCGAATTCAACCGGCGGACGCTGGAAGTCCTTCGCCAGCCCTTGGAAGACCGTTCGGTCACGATCGCCAGGGCGACTTTGACCTCGACTTTTCCCGCCAACTTCATGCTCGTGGCGGCGTTGAATCCGTGCCCGTGCGGTTATCGCGGCGATCCACGTCGCGACTGCCATTGTTCGCCGATCCAAGTCGAGCGATACATGTCGAAGATCAGCGGGCCGTTACTGGATCGGATCGACATCCATTTGGAGGTTCCCGCCGTCGCTTACCGCGACCTGCGTTCCGCACGCCCCGGCGTATCGAGCGCCCAAGTGCGAGAAATGGTCGTCCGTGCGAGAAGCGTCCAAGCCGAACGATTCCGGAACTCCAAGACGCGGTACAACGCCGAAATGAGCCACCGCCAGGTTCGAACGCATTGCCGCATGACGGAAGAGGCGAAAACGCTCCTCGACGCGGCGATGAACGACCTGGGTCTCTCGGCGAGAGCGCACGACAAGGTACTACGCGTCGCCAGAACCATCGCCGACCTGGATGCGGCGGAGACGATCGACGTTGCCCATCTCAGCGAAGCCGTCCAATACCGGATGCTCGACCGCAAGCTGTGGCGCTGACGAAAGGTTTCTTCTGCGAGCTACTTTTCGATCTTCAGGCCGAGTTCCCGAAGCTGATGAGGATCGACCTCGCCGGGCGCGCCGGTCATGAGGTCGGTGGCCCGCTGCGTTTTCGGGAAGGCTATGCAATCGCGAATCGTCTCGGCCCCCGAAAAGATCGCCGCCAACCGGTCGATTCCCAAAGCGATGCCGCCGTGCGGCGGCGCCCCGTATTGCAAGGCCTCGAGCAAGAACCCGAAGCGATCCTTCGCCCGCTCTTCATCGATCCCCAACAGCCGGAACACGCGCTGTTGCAAGTCCTGATCGTGGATTCGGACGGTCCCACCTCCGACTTCCGAACCGTTCAACACCAGATCGTAGGCCTTGGCACGGCACTTGGCCGGATCCGATTCGAGAATGGCCAAGTCCTCGTCGCGCGGCGACGTGAACGGGTGGTGCATAGCCGCCCACCCTCCGGTTTCTTCGTCGTAGGCAAACATCGGGAACTCGACGATCCACGACAAATGCATCTCGTTCGGATCATACAATTCGAGTTCTGCGCCGAAGCGACGACGCAAACCGTAAAGCGCGCGACACGTGAGCTCGAACGCATCGGCGACGAACAACAGCATGTCACCCGGTTCGGCCTCCAAGCGTTCGGCGATCTTCTGCAAATGCGACTCGCTGAAATTCTTGGCAACGGGCGAAGCCAACTTCCGCGACTCGTCGACCTTGAACCAAACGAGCCCCTTGGCCCCATAATCCTGCTTGAGCCACTCGGTCAACTCGTCGATCATCTTGCGGGAATAGCGTGGCGCGGCACCTTTGGCATTCAAGCCCCGCACCCGGCCGCCCGATTCGGCCGCCTGCCGAAACACGCGAAAATCGCACTCGGCGGCGATATCGGTGACGTCGACAAGCTCCATCCCGAACCGCAAATCGGGGGCGTCGTGGCCGAAGCGTTCCATCGCCTCGTCGTAGGTCATTCGAGGCAGCGGCAGCTCGAGTTCCCGACCCAACAGTTCGCGGAACAGCTTCGCCATCAGGCCCTCGACGATGCCCATCACGTCATCGGCATCGACAAACGACATTTCGAGGTCGAGCTGCGTAAACTCGGGTTGCCGGTCGGCCCTCAGGTCTTCGTCGCGAAAACAGCGGGCAATCTGCACGTACCGGTCGTAGCCCGCCACCATCAAAATCTGCTTGTACAATTGCGGCGACTGAGGCAAAGCGTAGAACGCACCGTGTTGAATGCGGCTGGGCACCAAGTAATCTCGAGCGCCCTCGGGGGTACTGCGGCCGAGCATCGGCGTTTCGATCTCGACGAATTGATGCTCGTCGAAGTAGTCTCGCATCGCCTTGATCATGCGGTGGCGCAGAACCATCCGCTTTTGCATCTCGGGGCGTCGCAAATCCAGATAGCGGTAGCGCAGTCGGATATCTTCGCCCGGCAAATCCGGCGCCCCGGGGACGAACGGCGGGGTCTTGGCCTTATTCAACAGCACGCACTTCTCGACGCGGACTTCGATGTCGCCCGTCGCCAGCTTGGGGTTCTCTGTGCCCTCCGGTCGCGACTCGACGACACCGGTCACCTCGATCACGAACTCGCTGCGTAACGATCGCCCCAAATCGCGAACATCTTCCCCGCTTTCCGGCGAGAAGACCACCTGCGTTTTCCCGTATCGATCGCGCAGATCGACGAAAACGACCCCTTTGTGGTCTCGAACGGTATCGACCCAACCGCACAGCGTCACGGTGGTGCCGATGTGCTCTTTCCGCAGTTCCCCACAGGTGTGCGTACGTCTCAAGGTTTCGAACTCCCAAAACCGTCCCCGCCGATTAGGGGACAATATCCATCAATCCGAACACCGGATTCTACTTGCGCGAGCCTCGCCGCAGCCGAAGCGATACGGCGAAGTCCATCCGCGAAGTTGCGGAATCGTTCATTTTAGATTCCCGGCTGGCCGTTGGCTAGACACACCGGAAACGCGAAACGCGTGCTGCCGCGCGGCGAGCCTCAGCGCGGCACGACAGGGTCATTCCACATTTGCTCGGTCGACCAAGTCTTGCCAGAAAGCAACCGCCTTCTCGTAGGCCGCGAGATCTCTTTTCGGAGCCGTCGGTAGCTGCCTCAATTCTTGCAATCTGGCTTCCGCCCACGCGAGAAAGAATTCGGCCGAACGCCGATGAATGCTCGGCCCCTCGTCGAATTCGACGAAATACGGGGCGGTCATCGCGAAACGGTAGGTGTCTTTCACGTCGGTGGCGGCGCGAAGCAAGAACCACCCGCTCCGATGGAACGTCACCTTCGGCAACCGTCCAGTCGAGGCATAATCCTCGAAACGAACCGACTGGACGACTTGCCCATCTTGGATGATATCCAAATACGTGATCGGATCACGTGTCGACAGCGACAAGCCGATCTCGAGGTCGATCGGATCGTCACCCGACACGTGAAAGACGGCTCCGGGCGGTTCACCGTGCACGTTCGGTCGCATCAACGGTCCGTTGGTGATCACAACCCGGCCTTTCCGAAACGCATCGAACCAGGCCTTCGCGTCGAACGCTCCCTCGTGATAGACGTACATCCGATCGTATCCGGCCGGATTGGGGCCGATACCGGCATCGCTACCGGCGGAAGGCGGCAAGTGGATTCCGCAATTGAGCAAGTGGAAATAGATGTCCTGTCCCCATCTCGCATGGCCCCACATGTCGGGATACCGCTTTCGGTCGCGTGCCAATCCCTCGGTTTCGTCGGCGACCGTGACGGTTCGCTGCATGTTACCGTAGGCCAAGGCCACCGAATCCACCATCCCGAGAGCGACCAAGGCGGGCAGATCGGCACAATACGGCCTTGCCACGTCGATCCACGGCTTGTCGGGAAGCGTCCGAAAATGGGTTGCCGCTTCGATCAGCGATGCGAATCGAGTTTCGTCCGTCGCGGGTTGACTCGCCAATTCCAAGATGTGAATAGAACCGTTTTCGGCGGTCCACTTGCCCGAGAACACGCGGCACACGCGGGCATCGTCGAACGGCGACAACGGCTCGGCAGGGCAGGACGGCTCGCGAGTTTCGTTCCACCACGTGTGGAGCGCCATGAAGTGCAAATCTTCCGCCCGCATGATCCACTCGGCCTCGCGGGCCGGACGCCGCACACTCAAATCGCCGGCCCACCAGCCTTCCCCTGCCATGTCTACGATTCGCCGTAACGCGACGGTCTTCGTATCGTCGGCAAACCGATTCAAGATGAATCGACCGGTTACCTGGAGATACTCCGGCCCCCGATCGAGCAAGAAAGTGTACTGTCCCAACGGCAACACCAATTCGACGGTGCCGTCGACCAAAAAATGATCTCCCCAACCGACGGCGCGACGAGGACGAACCGGGCGTCCCTTGTCGTTCCACAAGTGCATCCGACAGGCTATCGGTTGCCCGGTATCCTTATCGACCACGTGCAACTCAAGTCGTCCCGTGGCAGCCTGCACTGCGTCCATACACAAGCAATTCGCCGCCAGTAACGCGACGACAAAAGGAACGCAAACCAGCCGTCTGCGTCGGCCACCGGCCTTGAGCTGCAATTTCTTCGTGTCGATCGGCGTATCCATTCGCCACCTCGCTTTCTCGGTCCGTTTCTTCGTACGACGAAACGAGCGATCTCGGCTACTCCGCCGTTCCATTCGGGGTGATCCCCAACCGACGCTGAATTTGCTCCAGCGGAATGCCTTTCGTCTCCGGCATGATGATTAGCACCCACAAAAGTTGTAGCACCATCATGCAAGCGTAAAAGGCAAACGGCAAGCCGCCGGACTTCTCGGCGAATATCGGAAAAGTCCATGAAATCGCGGCGCACATGAACCAGTGGGTGAAGCTGCCCAAGGCCTGTCCACGGGCTCGCACCCGGTTCGGAAAGATTTCACTGAGGAACACCCAAATCACGGCCCCCTGTCCGAATGCGTGGGAAGCAATGAATACCAGCAAGCTGACCAACACGACCGTCGGTCCGATCCCGGCCGATTCGATCGCCTGTTGAAGCTGGGTTTGCGCCGCTTGGATCGCCGCGAGGTCGTTCGGCGCCGTCTCTCGCAATTGCTCGATCAGTTTCAACGCCTCGCCGGCGGCGTGGAACGCATCGGCATAGGTAAAGAACGCCCAGGCGGTACAACCCAGGCTGAGAATGTATCCGATGGAACCGACGATCATCAGCTTCTTGCGTCCGAAATGATCGATGATGGCCATTGCCGCCATCGTAACGACCAGATTCGTGAAGCCGACGGCCACCGCTTGAAGCAGCGCGGAATCTTCGCCCGCCCCCGCCATGCGAAAGATTCGAGGGCCGTAGTACATCAACGCGTTGATGCCCGACAGTTGGTTGAACGCGGCGATGGCAATCGCCATCAAGATCGGCTTCAGATAGGCCTTCTGGAAAAATCGTTCCGAGGCGGCCTTTCGTTCACTTTCGATCGACCGGACGATTTCGTCGATTTCGGAATCGATATCGTCGGTATCGGTCCCCAGCTTCGCCAACACCGCCGCTGCTTCGTCGAGCTTTTGCCGAGCGACCAGCCACCGGGGACTGCGAGGCGTCAAGAAGAGCAAAAGCCCGAACGCAGCGGCCGGAAAGGCCTCGACGCCGAACATCCAGCGCCATTCGAGGTCGCCCAAATCGAACTGCGCGATCAGGTAATTGGAAAAGAACGCCAGTAGGATCCCCAAAACGATATTGAACTGCGTCACCGCCACGAGCCTGCCCCGGTAACGTGCGGGCGAAATCTCGGCAATATACAGAGGCGAAACCACCGACGCCCCGCCGACGCCCAATCCGCCGATGAATCGGAAGAACAGCAGCGAGTACCAATCCCAAGCGAAGGCGCACCCGACGGCCGACACGAAGTACAACGCGGCAATCCAAATGAGCGTCGTTTTACGCCCGAATCGGTCGGCGGGACGACTCGCTGCGACAGCCCCGATGATCGTACCGATCAGGGCACTCGCTACGGTAAACCCCAGCCAGAATTGCGAGAGGGAGTAAATCGTTTGAAGGGCCTTTTCCGTCCCCGAGATGACGGCCGTATCGAACCCGAACAACAGCCCCCCCAAAGCCGCGATGATGGTCGATCCGATCAGGTACGATTTCTTTCCGGCGGCCATACGATCCTCCTTCGCCTCGTTCTCATGACCCGACAGATCCCCGCCGACGGGGCGCAAACGTCCAAAGTATCCCCCCACCCGCCACCCGATGCAAGCATTTGCCCCCACGGTCTGGGGAGAGAAAGAATCCCGCCCCTTCCGACAACCTAATAGAGAGAGGATCCGGTTCGTGAGCAGGTCCGACTACCACCCAACCGGCCCACTCTTCTCCTTCCGGTTTACCTCGTTACCTCGACAAGCTACCTCCTCGACAGCAGGCCCACTATAATCATTCGTGAGAACACCAATACCGGGTGGGAAGTGTGTGTTCACTCGGGGCCTGCCGTCGAGGGTTGCCGTTTCACTTGCAAGGACTGCATCCCCGAGTGAGGCCCGATGCCTATGGCTACACAGAACATGGCAAAAGACTATTACAAGATCCTGGGAGTCAGCCGCGGAGCCACGGAAGCCGAAATCCGAAAGGCTTACCGGGAACTTGCGCGCAAATACCACCCCGACATGAATCCGGGGGATGAAACCGCCAAACAGAAATTCCAAGAGGTTCAAGAGGCTTTCGAGACGCTCAGTGACCCCAAAAAGAGGGAGATGTACGACCGCTACGGCGGGACATTCCAGTTCCAAGGGGGCGGCCCCGAGGGATTCGGTCCCGGCGGAGCCACATTCCATTTCGAGGACATCGATCTGAACCAATTCTTCGGCGACCGGTTCGGTGCCGGGGCGTCGGCGTTCGATTTGGGTGACCTGTTCGAGCATTTCCGGACGGGTCCCGGCCGAACACGTCCGCGTTCGCGCCGCCGACCGGAACCGCGAGGCATCGACGTCCACCAGGAAATCATCATTCCGTTCACGCTTGCCGTCACAGGTGGCGAATACACGGTCACACGCCGCCATCCCGACGGCAAGACCGAGCAACTCACGATCAAGATCCCGCAAGGGATCGAGGACGGCAAGAAGATCCGCCTACGCGGTCAGGGAGACTCGGCTCTGCCCGGGGGCAAGCGAGGCGATCTCTTGCTGACGGTGCACATCCAGCCGCATCCGTGCTTTGAACGAAAGGGCAACAACCTCTACGTGAAGGTGCCCGTAACGGTCGGCGAGGCGGCCCTGGGAGCGAGCGTCGAAATTCCGTCTCCCAAAGGCACGCTGTCGTTGCGTATTCCGCCCGGCACTTCCAGCGGCAAGAAACTCCGCCTGAAGGGGTGCGGTATCGCCCCGAAAAACGGTCCCGCCGGCGATCTGTACGCCGAAATCCAAATCGTCTTACCCGACACGTTGTCGCCCGACGCCAAAGAGGCACTGGCCCGGATCGAACGGGATTATCGGGAATCGCCTCGACGGTCGTTGCACTGGTGATTCTCGATCGATTCAGGGCCGATGACCGATTTTCGCTTTCGTAAGCGCGACCGCATTCGTTTGCAACGCGATTTCGATCGCGTGTTTCGACGGCGTTGCGCCGTCTCGAACGGCCGAATCGTCGTCTACGCGTGCGAAAACGGTTTGACACACGCCAGGCTCGGCTTGTCCGTCTCTCGCAAGGTGGGCAAGTCCGTCTTCCGCAATCGCTGGAAGCGGCTATTGCGGGAAGCGTTTCGCCTGAGTCGCCAAAACATCCCGGGCGGAGTGGACTACGTCGTCATTCCCCGGCCCGGCTGGGAACCGGAGCTGAAAACGCTGATGCGAGACCTTCCTTATTTGGCTCGTCGGGCCGTCAAGAAACTGAACCGTTCGGCAAACCGCCCCCGTCCCCAAACGGAAACCGCTAGTCGGCCGACAGCCGGCAATGATCCGTCGCCCAGGCCACCAGAGCGCGACCGGCCGCCGGACATGCCGTAAACCGTCTATTTGCGGGTTTGTTTGCGGGGTGGTTTGTCGACGATCAACCGCTTTTCCTTCCCCGGCTCGAGCACGACCGGCATCCCTTCGGTCGTCGCCTCAGCTCCGCCGAGAACCGTCTCGTCGCCGGTCACGTCCCGAATCCGCACGTTCTCTTCGATCGACACGGTAAACCATTCGGGAAACTGGTTGATGCGAGGGTAATCGATCGGCAAATGAAATATCTCACGGTGCCGGGGCCGATCGAAAATCAGCTTTCCACGCCACGGTTCGGATGCGACCATGCTGACGCACACGCGCCCGTCGGGCAGTGGCGACGCGCCCAGCCGCACGTCCCGACGCCACGGCTCGATGCGCAGCCCTTGCGTCTTCCAGAATTGGTACATGATCGCCGTGCGGGCGGAATTGCCGTCGCCGTGCCATCCTTCGACGATGCCGTCGGGACGCTGCGGTCGCCACATGTCGTGGATTTCCGAATCCATCCACTCGACGGCTTCGGAAACCGGTTCTCGATTGTACAAGTTCAACGCGCCCTCGATGGAATCGGCGTATTCGTCGGCGACTCCCCAATGATAATCAACCAGCTCGGGCAAATGCGCGAGCACCAAACGCACCGCCTCGCGGTAGTCTTGCGTACCATCCACCATGTACACGGCGTAGAGACCGTTGTAGTTGTACCCCCACGTATCGCAAATTCCCGGGACATGCTCACCGGTTCGCGGCTTGATGATGTTGTATAGCATGCCCCGCGGATCGCGTCCGATTTCGAGAATCCGATCGCACATGCGATGAATCGGTTCCCGGTAGCGTTCCCGTTTGGGGGCATCGGCGTAGGCACAACACACGTACAGCTCACACAACCCCGAAACGATTTC
>CAYVVR010000014.1:0-17240 GCA_964454655.1 uncultured Planctomycetaceae bacterium
GTACCCATCCGAGAACAAGTTCATGCTCGGAAAATACGACTGGTTCTCCCCGTCGAAGTCACGGCCGAGTCATCTCGGCAACAACATGTTTATTCTGCGGAATGGTCATGGGTACGCCATGACGAACTGTATCGTTGAGTATTGCAACAGCCCGGTAGGATTGCTCGCCGACGGCATTCGCATCGAGAACTGTTTGTTTCATGACATCGAATGGGATGTCAATTCGAGCGGAGCATCCGGCTCGATTTGGCTGGGGGCGGGCGCAACGGCGGTTCGAAATACGATTCATACCTGCGGGAATTCGGAAGGACTGCGTCCTGTGGGCCCCCGCGCCGAAATCGCCTGGAATCACCTGTATCGCATGGGACTTTTGCAAATCGACGGTGCGGCGATCAATTGCGGGATGCATTCGCATCGCGGCGCGGTGGTGCATCACAATTGGGTTCACGACTGCAATCGTCAGGCCATTCGCTTAGATTACGCCGACGTTGACGGCTTGGATCCCGACGGGCAAGCCGGCACGGTTTGTTTCAATGTCATGTGGAACAGCCAGTTGCCTGTAATCAAGGGTGATCGAAACCTTGTGTACAACAACGTGTCGTTCAATCATCACAAGCACGGGGAATTCGGCGATACGTCGCTTGCGGACGTGCGAGATTTGGTCATCCTCGGTTTCCGCAAAATCCACCGCAACGTCTTGTTCAATGAGCACACGCTGGTCTGTAACAACATCGCGAGGCTCGGCCACTTCATCAACGGTGACGAACTGCCTTGCCGCGCCGAAAACAATCTGAATGTCTCCCGTGCCGCCCAAAAAACGTTGCGAGACGCCGAGAACTGGGATTTCCGCCCTCGTCTAGACGCCGGAATCGTCGACGCCGGGCGAGTGCTTACTTCGCAGGACAAGCCGGACACCGACACGCCCTTGGTTCCGCTGATCTATCTGGGCGAGGCACCAGACATCGGCGCGTACGAACATGGGGCCCAATCCTACTGGATTCCCGGACGGCAAGACGTTCTCCCCTCGACGCCCGTTCCCCCAGACGGCGCAATTGGCGTCAAACCGACCGCCGACTTGATGTTCCTTCCTGGCCTCGCGGCGGGAGAACATGTCGTCTATCTCGGAACGTCGCCGGAATCCATGGCGAAACGAACAGTGTTGAGCGATACCAACATCTTCACGCCCGGGCATTTGAATCCGGGCCGGACGTATTACTGGCGCGTGGACGCTGTCCGCGATGGGGAAACACGCCCCGGACCGACTTGGAAGTTTACAGTCGCCAGTCAATAACCGGAACTTGCGGCTTTTCTACGTGAACAGGCGAAGGTCGGGCCTGAAGAGCGGCTTGTTGCCCACACGGAATTTTGCGTGAAGCCGCCTCGCATATACAAGGCCTTCGGGATCGGCGGCAGGAGGGGACAATTCGCAGCTGGATATTGCCCCCTACCAACGCCGAACAGCAAACCTTCCGATTTTCGGTGAAGCAAGGCGTTCGTTGCGCCCCGGTCGGATGCTCACGGGGAAGCGTCGTCCTCGGCCGGAACCAGTTTCCATACACGCACCCAGTCGTAGCGAGTCGTTCGCTGGTCCCGGGTGCCCGTCTCGATGAGGCAATCTTTCTCGGGAACCGGGTTCCAGTCGTACACTTCGACGGCCATCTGGATGTACGCCGGGACATCCCAGGCGACTTGAGGGCGGATCGAGTAGGCATATTTTCCGTCGAGGAAGAATTGAACCTCTTCGGGTGACTTCCACCACGCACCGTACACGTAAAAACGTTCGTGGTTCTTGGTCGGCGGTTTCATGTGCCCTTGAAGTTGAACCTTTTTGAAGTTTGTCTTGACGACACGGTAAATCAGATTCGAGTGAAAGATCTGATCCCAGTCTTTGCCCCATTTTTCGGTCAATTCGGTTGTGCGTCCCACGCATTCCTGAATGTCGGTTTCAAGGTGTTTATCGGTGTTGCCTTTCGTCGTGAGCCAAAAGGTGGACGACATCACCGTGGCGTTGGCCTTCATGCGGCACTCGAAATACCATCCCACCTGTCCCGGATGGAGCGATCGCACGATGGCGCCTTGGTGGGTAAACGTGTGTCCGCCTTTGACGACCGGTTCTTCCAGTTTGCTGACGGTCACCTGGAGCTGACCGTCGGCGACGGTCACGTTACTTGCCCGGAACAAACCGGGAGGACGCCCATACCACCGCCAGCCGTTGGCCTCGGGCTCGGCTTGCCATTTCGAGAGGTCGAGACGGTCGCCGTCGAACTCGTCGGAAAGCTCTTCGACGCGTTGCCAAACCATCCCCTCGGGGCGAGGGTCTTCACCGGGTTGGAAATACGGTTGACCGGAAAAAGCCGGCAGCGACACGGCGCACGATGCCAAGAGGGCAAATGTGAAGACGGTGTGTTTCATGGCAGCTTCTCAAAAGTACGTGACGGAGGGAAAACGATCTCGGTTCCGAAAGTGGGGGCAGGTGGGTAACGACCGGCCAGAAAACCGGTGGAGGAAGGAACGCTTGCGACGTCGATTTCAGCTTTACCTAGACGAGAAACGCCGTCAATATTTTGCCTGACTGCATGCCAAATTTTGCGGCATAACAAAACGCACGTCTACTCAATTTTGCCAATCCCGGCACAAGAAAAGGCCGGCGAACACGGCCCAAGAGCCGAAGCCAAGCACCGGAAAGTCAAGAACGTGATGCTTGACGCCGATAGTGTTCATGTGTACACTCTTTTCGCAGTTTCGAACCCCAAGCATACGGTGCTCAAGGGAGAAAACAAGGTGGGGGTGAATGGAAATCTTGGTCCCGGCCTCAAGGCGACCGATCGCCGCGTAACGGTGGTAGAAGCGTTGCGACGGCAATTGGCGGCCGAAAGGGCCGGGCGGTTCGCGCCGGCCGATACGCACAAGCCGCGAAGAGTTTCGACCGGTTTGCCCTCGCTCGATCGCCTGCTGCCGGGTGGAGGCTTACCGGAACGGGGATTGGTGGAATGTCTCGGAGAGCCGGGCAGCGGCGTCGGATCGACGGCCTTGCTCTTGGCTCGTCGCCTAGTCGGCGGCGGAATTTGCGTCGTCCTCGATTCGATACCCGGCGAACGGAAGCCCAAAAAGCCGACGCGAGAAGGGGCTTTTTTCAAACCGGGAATCTGGGGGCCGGAATTCGACGGTGATTCCCTGGTACTCGTCCGGCCTCGAAGTCGAAAGGATTTGTTTTGGGCCTTCGATCAAGCCTTGCGAACGTCCGGCGTAACGGCGATCGGATGGTTCGACGAAATACCGGATCACACTTATCGCCGGTTTTTGTTGGCAACCGAGGAACACGGAACCTGTGGCGTCCTGGTGCGTCCCAGCGCGATGAAAGCAAGACCGGCATGGGCCGATATTCGATTGGCCATCGAACCGATCGTCGAAGAGGAAGGAGAAAGCGATCGGCGGGCGATCGGCATTCGGTTGTTGCATTGTCGCGAAAGCTGTACAGGACATCGTCGTGCCGAGGTGACACTAACTTATGGGATGCGTACTGTGCCTGTTTCTGCCGGAACCGTTGCCGAAGTTCCGTTCGTTTCGTCGCTCACTGCCGGAAATGTCGGATGAAAAGGCCCCCCAGGAGGCGGAAGAAGCATGGCAGTTTTTGGCCGAGTGGGCCGGACGGTTTTCGCCTCTTACCGGAGCGCGTCGCATTCAGGATGGAAACTTGGTGTGGCTCGATCTGCGGCCGGTGATCCATCTGTATCCGAGCGAAGAAGCGTTTTTGGCACGTGTATTTTGCGAATTGTTGAAAGCGGGAATCGAAGAATTTGCAGCCGTGGTGACGGAATCGCCTTCGGCTGCGGCGGCAATGGCCGAAATCCTTTTTCGGCGTTTCGTACGATCGCGCAGTATCCCTGAAGGCCCACAACAGCAACCAAAGGCCTGGGGGATGTGGGTGGCCCCCCTCGCTTCGCGCCGAGTCGTCGGTCGGCTGCCGATCGATGCGCTACCTTTTCCGCCGGCAATGCGCGAAGACTGTCGCGAGCTGGGCATCAAACGTGTCACGACCTTGCTGAGTTTGCCGCGGGAGCACGTGGTCGCTCGCTGGGGGGAAGAGGCGGGAAAACACCTCGATCGCTTGTTGGGAAAACTTCCGGAACCGTTGCCGCCGTGGAACGGAACGCCGCGATACGCCGGCGGAGAATATTTCGAACCGCCCTTGAAAGACGAAGAATCGCTTGCGGCGGCGATGCGTTCCGTATTGCAGCGCATCTTGGAAGACATGCGGCAGGACGGTCGCGGCATTTTGGAGCTCGAATGTCGCTTGCAATTCGAATCTCGAACGACATGCCGATTGAGAGCGTCCGTCTTCCGGCCGTGTGACGACTCCGACCGGTTGATGGCGTTGTTGACATTGGAAGCAGAGCGGCAATGCCGCGAGGAAGCCGTCGCCGGAATTCACATGTCGGTAGTACGGGATGCCCGCTTGGTATGGCGACAACAAGCGTTGTTTTCCGACACGCAACGGCAAGACGAAATACGACGAAACGTCGAACGGTTGCTTGAACGCCTGCTTGCGCGTTTGGGCGATGAACACGTGTGCTTCGTCGAAGAGGTTCCCGAAGCGACTCCGGAACGGACGATGCGGTTGATTTCTGTGCGAAAAGGGGTGCGGCGAAAACGGCGTTGGAACCCCAAACGGCGGAATACGCCCCCACGTCCCTTGCGTCTGTTGGAATCGCCGGTCCCGATTTTTCCCGCAGACACCCAACACGCTCCGCCTCGGTTCGTGCGTATCGACGGCCGCCCCCATCGCATCGTGCGTTGGTGGGGGCCGGAACGAATCGAGACCGGTTGGTGGCGCAACTCGGGAATCGCACGCGACTATTTTCAACTCGAAACGGAAGACGGATGCCGGTTGTGGGTGTTCCGCGATTTGAAAACGCAACGCTGGTTTCGCCACGGATGGTTCGATTGAGAGAACGCCACGCATGGACTACGCCGAACTATTGACCTGTTCGAACTTCACGTTTTTGAAAGGGGCATCGCATCCCGACGAATTGGTCGAGCGCGCCGCCGAACTAGGATTGGCTGCCGTCGCGATCACCGACGAGGCCGGGGTTGCGGGAATCGTGCGTGCCCACGTGCGTGCCAAAGAAATGGGAATCAAGCTGATCGTAGGAAGTACGATTCGACCGACGGACGGCCCGCCGATCGTCTTGTGGTGCTTGAATCGTACCGGCTACGCCAATTTGTGTCGTTTGATCACCACCGGCCGACGTCGGACGGAAAAAGGGAAATACTTTTTGCGGCTGGACGATGTGGAACGACACGCCGACGGTTTGGCAGCGGGCGTGCTGGTGGAAGAAGACGAAACGACGGTCGATCCGCACACGTATCGTCGAATCGGCCATGTTTTTCGCGATCGGGCGTATCTGGCCGGTGCCTTGTATTACGGCGGCGACGATCGGCGGCGAATTCGGCGATTCCAGGATATCGCCGAATTTACAGGCTTACCGTTGGTCGCTGTGGGCGACGTGCTTTATCACACGCCGCACCGCCGCCGGTTGTGCGAGGTGCTGCATGCGATCCGTCGCGGAAAGACCGTCGCCGATTTGGGCGAGGATTTGCTGCGAAATTCGCAACGGTTCTTGCGATCGGCGAAAGAGATGTACGAACTCTGGTTTCCCGAGCCTCGGGCGCTTCGACGCAGTGTTGAAATTGCCGAACGGGTCGAGTTTTCGTTGGACGAATTGCGCTACGAATATCCGGAAGAAGTCGTACCGCCGGGTGAAACGCCCATGAGCTATCTGCGTCGGTTGACGGAAAGAGGCGTCGCACAGCGTTACCCCGACGGTGTACCCGAACGTGTCCGTCGATTACTCGATCACGAATACGCCTTGATCGAAGAATTGCGGTACGAAGCCTATTTTCTCACGGTGTGGGATTTGGTGCGGTTTGCTCGGGAACGCGGAATCCTCTGCCAAGGGCGAGGTTCCGCGGCCAATTCGGCGGTTTGCTACTGCCTGGGAATCACCGCCGTCGATCCGGCGAGGATGGATTTGCTTTTCGAGCGGTTCGTCAGTCGAGAACGCGACGAAGCCCCGGATATCGACGTCGATTTCGAGCATCACCGACGCGAAGAGGTGTTGCAGTACATCTACCGCAAATACGGTCGTGATCGAGCTGGAATTACCGCCGAGGTCATCACGTACCGATCGCGTTCGGCGGTTCGCGAGGCAGGAAAAGCCCTAGGATTTACTTTGGACGAAGTAGATCGAATAGCGAAAAAAATCGAACATTTCCACGAGGAGCCCGACTTGGAACAACGATGCCGCGAGGCGGGAATCGACCCGCACAATCGGCGCACGATGTTGCTTGTCGAATCGGCTCGCGAGTTGATCGGGTTTCCTCGCCACTTGTCGCAGCACACCGGCGGAATGGTCATTACACGCAGCCCGTTGTGCGAACTCGTGCCGTTGGAAAATGCGGCAATGCCCGACCGAACCGTGATTCAGTGGAACAAAGACGACATCGACGAGTTGGGAATTTTGAAAGTCGATTGCTTGTGCCTGGGCATGCTGACGGCCGTGCACAAAACCTTGGACGCCATCGCCGAAGCCTACCGGCAAAAGTACACCCCGGCTACCATTCCGGCCGAAGATCCGAAGGTGTACGAAATGATCGGGCGTGCCGACACGATGGGCGTTTTCCAAATCGAAAGCCGCGCCCAAATGAGTATGTTGCCTCGATTGCGACCGAAGTGTTTTTACGATTTGGTGATCGAAGTGGCCATCGTACGCCCCGGGCCCATTCAAGGCGACATGGTCCATCCGTACCTGCGACGCCGAAACGGCGAGGAGGAAGTCGTCTACCCGAACGAGGCCGTAAAAGCCGTGTTGGAAAAAACGCTCGGCGTGCCGTTGTTCCAAGAACAGGCCATGCGGCTGGCGATGATCGCTGCGGGCTTCTCGGCCGGAGAAGCCGATCAATTGCGTCGAGCCATGGGCGCTTGGCGACGTCCCGGGTTGATCGACGCTTTTCGGCGTCGCTTGATCGACGGCATGAAGCAAAACGGTTTCGATGAAGAGTACGCCGAAACGGTGTTCCGGCAGATTCGCGGGTTCGGCGAATACGGTTTTCCCGAGTCACATGCGGCCAGCTTTGCGCTTTTGGTGTACGTTTCGGCCTGGTTGAAGTGCCATTATCCCGAGGCGTTTCTCGTCGGGCTACTGAATAGCCAACCGATGGGGTTCTATGCACCGGCACAATTGATCGCCGATGCGCGTCGGCACGGGGTGACGGTGTTGCCGGTAGACGTCAATCGCAGCGATTGGGAAAGCACGCTGGAACGTCCCCCATCCGCCGATGGCGGCCACGGCAAGGGATCTACGGCCCTCCCGAACGCGGCAGGCGGCAAAGCACGGTGTGCCGTACGGCTAGGGTTGCAAAGAATTGCCGGCTTGCAACGGCGACACGCCGAGTGTCTTTTGGATGAGCGGCGCAAAAACGGCCCGTTTAGAGATGCGGTTCAGTTGGCACGGCGCACCCGACTGCCGCGGCACGTTTTGGAACGTTTGGCCAAATCTGGGGCGATGGATAGCCTAGGTGGAAATCGACGGCGAGCTCTTTGGCAGGTGCTGGAAGTCGATCGAAAGGAAACGCCGTTGTTGGATCGCGTTGAGGACCTCGTGCACCGTCCGGAGGAAACCGTTTTCGAGACGTTGCCCTCGATGACGGAGTTGGAAGAAATCCTAGCCGATTACCGAACGACCGGTCATTCGCTTCGCGGCCATCCGTTGGCCCATATCCGAGAGGCGCTGAATCGATTGAGAGTGGTCCCCGCTTCGCAATTAGCGGAAATGAACGACGGTGCCGTCGTGCGCGTGGCGGGAATCGTGTTGGTGCGACAACGCCCCGGCACGGCCAAGGGAATTACGTTCATGACTCTGGAAGACGAATCGGGAATCGTGAATTTGGTCGTTCGCCCCCAGGTGTGGCGACGGTGGCGCACGGCGGCCCTTGAAGCGACCGCTCTTTTGGCGGCCGGACGTCTGCAAATTCAACAACAGGTGATTCACGTCGTTGCGTGGCGTTTGGAAGATCTTTCTTGTGCCTTACAAGGGTTGCCGCCGCGATCACGAAATTTCTGTTGACGTCGCAACGGTCGCGTCACCAAGCAGCTTCAAGAATCGCCGTCAGTTCGTCGACCGACAACGTGCGAGGATTGCCGTTCATGCTGTTTCCGTACGACGCTTTCGCAATGGCCGGCAACTGCTCTCGATCGACCCCCAAGTCGCGCAACCGACGTGGAATTTCAAGACGCTCACACAAAACTTCGATCCGGTCGATCAACGCATCGACGGCGGTATCGGCCGCAGCATCTGCCGGTGCAGTGCCCGTCGCTTCGGCCAACTCGACCAGGGATTCGGTGCATACCGACCGATTGGTTCGCAACGCAACCGGAAGCATAACGGCGCATGCCAGCCCGTGCGGCACTCCGTTGAAAACGCCCAAAGCGGCCGCCACCCCGTGAGCCATGCCCAATCCGGAATTGGCAAGACACATTCCCGAAAGCAACGCCGCCTGGGCCATCACCGTGCGGGCACGGCGGTCGTCGGGATCCTCGAATGCCCTAGGCAAGGCGTGGAGTGCCGACGGCAAGATTGAAATCGCCAACGCCCGCGGAATCGGCTTAGCCGTTTTCGAAATGTAGCTTTCGATCAACTGAGTGATGGCGTCCATTCCGGCGGCAGCCGTCACGCTCTTCGGGCACGATACCGTCAATTCGGGATCGACGATCGCCACTTGCGGAATGAGGCGGGGATCCCGAAAGCTTTTCTTGAACGGCGGATCGAGCGAGCTGATCACGGCGTTCTTGGTCACCTCGGCACCGGTTCCGGCCGTCGTGGGAACCGCGGCAAGGGGCATCGGATCGACGACCAGTCGGTACCCTCGGCCGACATTTTCCAGGAAATCGACGATGCGCACATCGCGAGGATCGAGGGCAAGACCGGCGATTGCCTTTGCGGCGTCGATGACCGCTCCCCCGCCGATAGCGAGCAGAAAATCACCCGGCTTCGGATCGAGTCGTCGCGTTTCGGCGACAAGCCGATCGATATCCGTCGTTTGCGGCTCGCGCCCGAGCCTGCCGATTCGACGGCAACGAATACCGGCGTGTTCGAGTGAGGATACGATTGCCTCGAATGTTCCCGACGTATCGAGATGTTCACCGCCCGTGAGAATCAAGGCCCGCCGACCGAGCCTTGCGACGTGTGCGCCGAGTTCCCGGTGTTCCCCCCACCCGAAGAAAATCTCGGTCGGAGCGAAAAACCGATAGTTGACGATTTCTGGAAAATCTTGAATGTTGGCCATCAGCTGCCGTCCTGGTTTCTTGCTCGACAAAGAACGTCACGCACACCGACGAAAGCATCCCCCCGCCCGAGCATCTCGGTTTCCGATCCTTCGGGACGCATGCGAGAACTTGTAAATGCCAATGTAGGCATGCCGGGAAAAACGACAAGGGGCGTCGAGATTCCTTGAGAAAGGTGCAGGTTGCAAGTACCCTCATATCGTCAGTGATTGTCGATTGCAGACAATACGACTTTGCGATCAAGCGGAGGAAATCTCATGACAAGGCACTTAGCCCTCGCGTTGGCAGTCTTCGGCATCGTTGCGAGTGCGGCCGTCGACGCCGGGCTCGCGCAGACGCCTGTTTCAACGGCCGTGGAACATATTTTGGCCGCCGGTCCCAACGGCGTGGGACAACGTGAAGCGGCTCGTGCCGCCCAGACGCTTGCGACGGCCGGTCCGTCCATCGTTCCCGACTTACTTGCCGCGATGCGACGGGCGAATCCGATTGCCCGGAACTTCCTCCGCAATGCCGTCGAGGTTGCGATTGAAAACGGAAAGAACCGCAACGAAGGCCTGCCGGTCGCGGCCTTGCAACAGTTCGTGTTGGATCGCGAACAACTTCCCCAGGCGCGTCGTTTCGCGTACGAGCTATTGTTGCCCGAAACGCCCGACTGGTGTGATCGCGTGCTCGCCGACATGCTGGACGATCCGAGCCTCGAGCTTCGGCGGGACGCCGTGGCGCAACTGGTAGCCTCGGTACCGAAAGAAGTGAACGCGAACACCAGAGATGAAGCGATCGCCAAGCTACAACGCGCTTTCGAGGCCGCCCGCGATCGTGACCAGGTGCGGGCAATCGCGACACGATTGCGCGAATTGGGCGTTGCGGCCGATGTAAACCGGCACGACGGCTTCGTCTTGTCGTGGTGGTTGACGGGGCCTTTCGACAATACCGACCGAGCGGGATTCGCACGAGTGTACCCGCCGGAAACCAAGGCCTTCCCCGATTTATCGGCGACGTATCCCGGCAAACACGGAACCGTCGGTTGGAAACCGTGGCGTGTGCCGCAGGGTCAAACGGCAGTCGACTTGAACACGGCGTTGGTCGAAGAAAAGGAAGTCGTAGGCTACGCCTTGGCGTGCGTCGTCAGTCCGCGGGCGCAAACGGTATCGATACGGTTTTCGACGGTAAACGCCGTGGCCCTGTGGGTTAACGGAAAGAAATATGCGGGTTTCGAAATCTATCATTCCGGTGTGCAACCCGATCAGTACGTGGTCGACGTTCCTTTACGCAAAGGCAAGAACAGCGTGCTGGTCAAGCTGTGCCAAAATGAACAAACGCAGTCCTGGGCGAGGCCGTGGGAGTTCTCGCTGCGAATTTGTGACGCCTTGGGAGGCGGTGGCGTCGTCGAAGTGGTCGATGCGACTCAGGTTGCACCGGAGCAAGTTTGGAAGTGATGGGCCACATCCGTGCGGTACGGCGTTGAAATACGAAGGGGAACCCCATGAATAAGTACATAGCGACGACACGGAAAGTTACCTTGTGGGTGCCGGCGGCTATCGCGATTGCGGCGATGGCGGCGAGTCCCACATCGGCAACCGATTGGCCACGTTTTCGAGGCCCGGGAGGGCGCGGGGTATTGCAAACCGGCAAGAGCGTCGGGCCTATCCTTTCGGCCGAGCATCCTTCGTGGAAGGTTCCGTTGGTCGGCCGCGGCGCGTCCTCACCCGTGACGATTGCCGGACGCGTGTTCGTCACGGCCTCCGGGCCGGCGCAAGACCGACTCCACGTCTTATGCTTCGATTCCCAAACCGGCAAGGAACTGTGGCATCGCCAGTTGTGGGCCACCGGCCACACGATCGTAAACCCGTTTTCGGCAGTCGCGGCATCGACTCCGGCTTGTGTCGCCGACCGCGTGGTCGTGCAGTATTCGTCGAACGATGTGGCCTGTTTCGATTTCGACGGCAACCTGTTGTGGCTGCGAGGATTGGCTTTCGAGCGTCCCTTGTTGCGAAACGACGTGGGCATGGCATCGTCGCCGGCAATTGTGGGTGAAACGGTGGTCATTCAGGCGGACAGTCGAGGGGATGCACTGCTCGTCGGGCTTGATCTGAACGACGGCTCAACCCGCTGGATTCGCGACCGGCAAAAGGAAGCGATGTGGTCGTCGCCGATTCCATATCCGGTAGACGGTTCCAAAACCGTTGTGCTGGTTCAATCGCGCGAAGCGCTCGAGGCGATCGATCCACGAACCGGAAAGACGATCGCCAATTTCGGGCATTTTTGCGACACCATTCCCACAGCCACCTGGGAGGGGGAAACGATCTTCTTGCCCGCGGCAGGACTGTACGCGTTGCGTGCTCCGCAAGGGGGCGAAACGATGGAGGAATTGTGGTTCACGGAACGCCTGTCGATGGGGAATGCATCACCGGCGGCCGATGCAGGACGCGTTTACGTTATTCGCAACCCCGGTATCTTGGCTTGTGCCGACGCCCAAAGCGGACGTGTCACGACCCAAATTCGCTTAGGGGGGCGTTTTTGGGCCTCGCCGGTGATCGTCGACGATTACCTGTACGCCGTCAATTACGAGGGAACGGTCTTCGTCGTCCGCCTTGGCGAAAAGCCCGAAAAAGTTGGCGAATTTACTTGGGAATCGAACATTCTCGCGTCGCCCGCCGCCGACGAATCGGGGCTCTACTTGCGATCCGACCGCTTCTTGGTCAAACTTCCGTATCCTGAAAAACAATGAGGTGGTAGCCGAGCCGGTGTTACCGACTGCACCGTACGCCGGTGCCGCGCTGTGAGTACTCTTACGAACGAAAAGCGGAAGGTTTGTGATGTCACACAACCGAAGCCCTCGACGACTGGTTTGCTTTATCTTGGCCTTGGCGGCCGTAATCGGATGCACAAAGACCAAACCGGAGCCGGCCGGCAGCCGTTCTCCAGAAGCGCAAGCCGTGCCGCAAGATCCGCGGGCAAGCAATTCTCTGTCTCCCGACGAAATCGCCGACGGCTGGATTCTTCTCTTCGACGGTGAAACCCTATTCGGTTGGAAAAGCACCGGCGATGCCGATTGGCGTGTCGAGGGCGGTGTGGTGAAGGCGAGCTCCGGAAAGCCGGGGTGGCTTTACACCACCGGGCGTTTCGGCGATTACGTGTTGTCGCTCGATTTTCGGATGCCCGAAAACGGCAACAGCGGCGTCTTTTTGCGGACGCTCCCCGAGCCCGTCGACGTAACTCGCGATTGCTACGAGGTAAACATCGCCTTGCCGGATGAAAACGACTATCCGACCGGCAGCCTTGTTCAGCGTCAAAAGGCCGACGTTCAGTGCGACTTGACGAAATGGCACAACTTCGAGATTCGCGCCGTGGGCGGAGAAATCGTCGTATCGCTCGACGGCAACGTCGTCTCGCAGTACACCGACCCCGCCCCGCTCCCCGCCGGGCACATCGGCTTGCAGTTCCGCAAGGGGGAAGTGCAGTTCTGCAATATCAAGCTGAAACCGCTGAGCATGCGGCCCCTATTCGACGGAAAGACGCTCAACGGCTGGAAAGAATATCCCGATATGCCCAGCCGATTCACGGTCTCGAAAGAAGGCTGGCTGCACGTCGAAAACGGTCGCGGACAACTTGAAACGACGGAACAGTTCGGCGATTTTATCTTTCGCACCGACATTCGCGTCAACGGAGATGAGCTGAACTCCGGCATCTTTTTCCGTTGCATTCCCGGCGAACAAATGAACGGTTACGAATGCCAAATTCACAACGGATTTCTGAACGGCGACCGCACGAAGCCCAAAGATTGCGGCACGGGGGGCTTCTTCCGCCGCCAAGACGCACGCAAGATCGTAGCCGACGACCACGAATGGTTCACGCTGACCCTCTTGGCCGACGGCCCTCACATGGCGGCCTGGGTGAACGGGTATCAGGTAAGCGATTGGACGGATACCCGGGCCCCTGATCCAAACCCGCGCAAGGGACTCCGATTGGAACCGGGAACGATCATGATCCAAGGCCATGATCCGACGACGGACCTCGATTTTCGGAATCTCCAGATCAGCGAACTCGTTCTTTCGAGTCCGTAGGTCGCGACGGATCACCCCAGCATGCTGCATCAACGCCGCAACGGCACTGTTGCGTATCCCCCGGTTCCCTCGACGATGCGAATCCAGCAGTCGGCGGGTATATTTTCCAGACGATCGACGATTCCCGACGGCCAGCGAATTTCAACCGTCTCGACTTGCGTCGCTTCGCCCAGGCCGAAGTGCAGCCGATCGCCGTACGAACTTTGATAGCCGCGACCGGCGTGGCGTTCCCGAAGCTGACGTCGGCCGTCCGTAACAACCAGCACGTGCGCCCCGACGCCGTCTCGATTGCTTTGGCGTCCCACGAGCGAGACGAAAAGAAAGTGATTTTCGTTGTGCGTCACGTTCTCGAGAATGCTCGGCGCTTCGCGTGAATTCTGGACGACGGCATCGATGTCGCCGTCGTTGTCGAGATCATCGAACGCCGTGCCGCGGCTGGAGAAGACCAGTTGCATACCCGGCCCCGCTTGATCGGTGATATCGGCAAAATGCCCGGTGCCGTCGTTGAGCAAGATCTGGTTGCGGACACGCCACGAGGTCATTTTGCTGGACAATTCGATGTTGTCTTCGGTGTGCCCGTTTGCGATGAATATGTCGACGTCGGCATCGTTGTCGAAATCGACGAGGCCGATTCCCCAGTTCACGTGCGGGTAAAGGTTCTCGCCCGCCCCCGTTAAGTGTGTAACGTCCTCGAAGAAACCGTCCCCGGTGTTGTGATAATAGACGGGCAACTCGTCTTGATACGAAGTCATGTAGAAGTCCAGTAGCCCGTCGCCGTCACAGTCGGCGGCATCAACGCCCATGCTGGCGTTTTCCTCTCCGTATGCGTTGTAGGCCACGCCGCGGACGACGCCTTCTTCCGTGAAGTGCCCCGTACCGTCGTTGACGAACAAAAAGTTTTCGGCCACGTCGTTGAGCACGAAAACGTCGACGTCGCCGTCGTTGTCGAAATCGGTCGCTATCATCCCCATCGCCGTGCCCGAAACGGCAGCAACTCCCGAAGCAACGCTAATGTCGGTAAACGTGCCGTTTCCGTCGTTTCGGAACAAAGCATCCGGGACCGGCAGGTAGTCGCGAGGCGACGGGTAGTGCGCCATTCCGTCGACCATGCGGTCGACATCCATGCTCGCATCGAATTCGAGGTAGTTCCCCACGTACAGATCCAAATCGCCGTCGTTTTCGATATCGAGAAACAAGGCGCCGGCTCCGACGTAGTTTCCATCGGCCACTCCGGCGGCTTCGGTGATGTCGGTAAACGTCCCGTCGCCGTTGTTTCGGTAAAGAACGTTCGGCCCGTAGTTGTTCAAGTAGATGTCGGTGTCGCCGTCATTGTCGAAGTCCGCCGTGGCTACGCCCAGCCCGTAACCGGTATCTCCCACCCCCGCTTGTTCGGTCACGTCCTGAAACTTCCAGTTTCCCAAATTTCGATATAGACGGTTTCGCGGTGGATGATTCGGGTCGTACTGATACCCTTCGAGCGGCGCCCCGTTCAGAAAATAGATGTCGACCAGCCCGTCGCCGTCGTAATCGAGCAGAGCCAGTCCCGCACTCATCGGTTCGATGATGAAGCGACGGCCGCTGCTTCCGTCGGTATGGACGAAATCAATGCCGGTATCGGCAGTGCGGTCCACCATGACGATAGGGCCGTCGCCTGCGATGTCGTGGGAGTCGCCGGTCGCCGGCCCGTCTTTCCGGCAACCGACACCGGCCAGCAACAGACCGACCGTCCCGATCAACACGACACAGGTGCGACTCATTCCGCGTCACCTCCGGCCGGATGCGCCCCTTCGATGACGACCAGACGTCGATCGACGGCGACGTTGGTGAGCACGTCTATCGTTCCCGACGGCCAACGGACTTCGAGCCGGTCGATGTGATCTGCCTTTCCTACCCCGAAGTGTACCCAAAGTCCCCAATGGCTTTGATAACCGCGCCCGCTATGAACGTCGTCGTACAGGGTTTTGCCGCCGGCCGTCACGCGAATCGTCGCGCCGATGCCGTCTCGATTCGAGCGAACGCCCCGTAGTCGCACTTGCAGCCAGTGGTTGCCCGTCGACTGATCGTTACGGATGATCGTCGGCTTCGCACGCGAGTTGAGAACGACGATGTCGAGGTCACCGTCGTTGTCGAGATCGCCGAAGGCGGCACCACGGCTGCTTTCTACCGGTGCGAGGCCGTCGCCACAAGATTCGCTGATATTGCGGAACCGGCCCGTACCGTCGTTTTCGAGCACGACGTTCCGTACCTTGTACGCGGTCGAGTGATCGAAAAGATCGATGTTGTCCATCAGATGTCCGTTTGCGATGAACAAATCGCGGTCGCCGTCGTTGTCGAGATCGACGAAGCCCACGCCCCAATTCACATACGGAAAACAGCCGTCGCCCGCGTTGGCTACCAACGTGCGGTCTTCGAAAGTCCCATCGCCGTTGTTGTGGTACAAAACCGGCATTTCGCCTTGGTATGCCGTCATGCAAAAATCGGCCAGTCCGTCGTTGTCGTAGTCGCCGCAATCGACGCCCATACTGCCCGTCTCATCCCCCTGCCCGTTGTACGCCAATCCGGCGAACAAGGCGATTTCGTCGAAGTGCCCGGTTCCGTCGTTGCGGTAGAGGAAATTCCCGGCGACATCGTTGACGACGAAGATATCTTGATCGCCGTCGTTGTCGATGTCGGCACAAATCGAGCCCATTCCCGTGCCGGCAAACTCGGCGATCCCCGATTCGTGCGCAATGTCGGCGAATGTCCCGTCCCCATTGTTGTGATACAGATAGTCGGGCACGGGCCGGTAATCGCGGGGCCCCGAGTACAGTTCGAATCCCTTGATGCGATGAACCTTGTGGTTTTCGAATGTGAAGTCGACGTAGTTAGCGGCGTACAGGTCGAGTAGACCGTCGTTGTCGATGTCGACGAAATTGGCGCCTGCGCCGACCGTCGGTTCTCCGGCCACGCCGGCAAGGGCCGTTACGTCGGTGAACGTCCCGTCGCCGTTGTTGCGGTAAAGGACGTTACGCCCGTAGTTGTTGAGAAACACATCCGCGTCACCGTCGTTGTCGTAGTCGGCTACCGCGACGCCGAGGCCGTATTGCGTATCACCGACGCCGGCTCGCTCGGTAACGTCTTCAAAGCGAAACCCGCCAAGATTGCGATACAAGCGGTTGCGCGGCGTATCGTCGCCTTCATAGCCCGGCAGCGGAGCTCCGTTCAAAAAGTAAATATCGAGCAGGCCGTCGTTGTCGTAATCGAATACGGCCAGACCGGCCGAAACGGTTTCGACGATATAGCGGCGTCCCGAACTTCCGTCGGTATGGACGAAATCGACGCCCGATTCGGCCGTAACGTCTCGGAGAACAATGCTTCCGTCGCCTGCTTTTGCGCTAGCGGGTGTGCTTGGTGCATGCTCACGACAGCCGAGCGAAAAGGCACTCGGCAAGAGCATGGTGGAAATCACGATGAGAGAAAAGTTCGTTCGCGGCATATCTACTTGCTGGACGCAGAACTCAAGCGTTGCAACAACTGACGCAAGGCGGCATTGTCGGGATCGAGCCGTAGGGCCGCTTCGACCGCCGACAACGCCGTAGGACGATCGCCGGCTTCGACCGCGGTCCGCGCAACGACAACCAGTGTTTCGGGCGTCGCTTCGCAAGCGGCAGCCTTCAGGGCAAGCGTTTCCATCTCTAACGGATCGCCGCCCCGTTCCATCATCAGGGAAACCAGAGCAAGATACGGCCCCGGCTCGGTGGGCGTCAATGCGATCGCTTGCCTGAACGCACGTTCTGCGTGATCGTATACACCGATTTCTCGAAACAACCGCCCGATCTCGATTTGTGCCGAAG